>NZ_JBLVQN010000010.1:0-139870 GCF_058323225.1 Neobacillus sp. PVCKKU3 | reverse complement strand
TGGTTGAAAAGCCTAATATTAATAATGTCATAACCAATTAGCGTAGTGAATTATAAAAAATAATTAGTAAACCAAAAGGCTTCAATCTAAACGATTGAAGCCTTTTGGTTTTTAAATTTGATAGACCTTTCGATATTTCTCATATAGATAATCAATCAAATACTTGGCATTTAAACCTTCACCTGTTACCTCCTGCAGGATTTCAAGCGGCTTTTTCAGTTTGCCGTGCTGATGGATGTGATTCGTAAGCCATTCTTTGATCGGAAGCAGATTCCCTTCTTCAAGAAGCTGGTCGTAGTTCGGAAGGTCCTCAAGCATTTTACGCTTAAATTGGGCTGCATACATATAGCCTAAAGCGTACGAAGGAAAGTAGCCAAAGCTTCCACCTGCCCAATGAACGTCCTGAAGAACACCCTCGCCATCGTGTCCAGGGCGGATTCCCAGATACTTCTCATACATGTCGTTCCAAACTGATGGAAGGTCGGAAACCTCTATTTCATCATTAAACAATCCCTTTTCAATTTCGTAACGGATAATTATATGAAGCGGATAGGTAAGTTCGTCTGCTTCAATCCGTATTAAAGAAGGCTTTGACTCATTGATGGCCCGATAAAAAGCCTCAATATTCACATGATCGAATTGACCATTTGTGTATTTTTTCAGCAGGTCAAAATTCTTTTTCCAAAAAGGCAGGCTCCGGCCAAGAAGATTTTCATAGAAAAGCGATTGCGATTCATGAATCCCCATGGAGGTTCCTGTGCATAATGGTGTACCGATTAACTCTTTGGAAATATTCTGTTCGTATAAGGCATGCCCGCCTTCATGAATGGTGCCAAAAACAGCGGTCCGAAAATCCCGTTCATCATACTTTGTCGTAACGCGGACATCGCCGGGATTTAAACCAGTCGCAAAAGGGTGGACGGTTTCATCAAGCCTGCCAGCATTAAAGTCGAATCCCATTTGCGCTAAGATTTCCAAACTGAATTCCCGCTGCTTTTCCTTAGGGAATCGATGGAACAATAAATCAGTTTCAGGTTTGTGGCTGGATTCCGAAATCTGTTTTACTAACGGAACAATTTTGTCCTTCAGTTCTCCAAAAACATGATCTAAAACCTCAACCGTCAAGCCCGGTTCGTACATTTCTAATAAAACGTTATATTTATTCCCTTCATAACCCCAGTACCCGATAAATCGCTTTGTCATTGCGACTAGTTTCTCTAAGTATGGCTTGAACATATTGAAGTCAGCTTTTTCTTTGGCTTCTTCCCAAACACTCTCGGCATTTGATTGAAGAATGACAAATTCTCTGTATTCCTCTGCAGGAATTTTTTTGTTTAACTCATAGTTCTTTTTGCATTCTTCAAGAATTTTTCTTGTTCTATCGGACAATTCAGCTTTTGAAAGCCCTGCTATGTAGGCTGCCATTTCCTCTGATGTCGACATTTTAAATACCTCGGAGGACAGCACGCCAATCACTTCTGACCTCTGCCCCACTCCCTGTTTAGGAGCGCCTGTACGTAAGTCCCAGTAAATTAAACCAAGGGCTTCGTGATATGCGGTCATTCTCTTGACATACTCTAAGAATTCCTTTTCAAATTGCACTGTATTCATTGTCTTCCCCCTTTCTCACTATAAATTTTAACATATTTCTGACAAATCATGCGGATAAATGAAAACTCGTCGATTGGCGAGTCCGATAGGACGAAGACAGAGGCGTAGTTGAATTTATGCGTTAGGAAATTATAAATTTTGAGAAAATTTATAATTTCCTATTAGCTAAAAAAACAACAGAAACGAATTTCTGTTGTAAAATAGGTTTATAGGAAAAAAGAGGTTTTAACTGAAAAATAAATAGAAACAAATTTTAGATTGGGTGAAGACACCAAGTCTAGTAAGAGCGGAGCTTCAAAAAATTACTTCTTGTTAACGGCGACCTTCCAAACTTCAGGGCCTTCTTCAAGGTATTCCCAAGAAAATTGCTCTGGTCTTTCCATCATAAATTGGTAAAGCAGCGGTCTTGGATCATGGTCATTGACAATCTGCATGGTTTCACCAGATGCCAATTCATCAAATGCCTTAAAAATGGTTGGATGCTTTTCTCTTGGTGGATAATCTGGTACATTGATAACTTTTGCGTAGGTTTGCATCATTATCACTCCTTTAATTGGGTTAACTTCTCTTTTATTATAGAAAAACTTAGGTTAGGACTTAGTGAGTACCATCACAGTTGAAATATGATTTTGTTCATAAGGGAGGCAAGTCTAAATGAAAGAATTAGTTGGTTTATGTAAATGCTGTGGGAAAGAGATTTATTGTTTGGATGGATTCTTTAATGGAGTGATTACCGAGGATAAACAGTCATATTGCTTCGACTGCTACGAAGAAGTGAAAGAAGAGAAAAATCCGCAAAGCTAAAGCCTTGCGGATTTTTACTATTAATCTTCATCAATGGATAAATCTTTAACCGGAAGTCGTTCTCCCTCTTTATGCGTTGGTTTACGCAGGTTAAATAGGGCCTTAATACAGAAGAGTACCAGGATAACTACACCGATTAAGAAGATGGTGTCAGGTACCGCACGCCAGGTTAAAATGGTTTGCACCAGATCCTTTTGCAGGAAGGAGGAAGCGCGGCTTGCTGCATAGCCATGATAGAAGGCTTCTTTAATTTGCATAAATCCGACTGGAAGCAGTGACAAGAAGACCATTCCTGCCAAGCCGATATTTAAAAGAATGCAGCTGACCTTAAGCCACTTATCGTTCCAAGCTTCAGGTTTGACGATATTTCGTAATGAATAAAGCAGTACTGCGCAGGCAAACATCCCATAAACACCCATCATCGAAGCATGTCCATGTGTCGGTGTTAAGAATTGCCCATGTTCGAAATAAGCGACTGCAGGCAGGTTGATTAAGAAACCAAGTACCCCGGCACCGACAAGGTTCCAAATCGCAACAGAAATCAAGAACCAGAACGTACCTTTGTAAGGGAAATCGACACCGCCCTCACGCATCATTTTGTATTGCTCATAAGCTTCCAGAATTAACAATGTCAATGGAATAACTTCTAATGCTGAGAAGACTGCACCTAGACCAATCCATACTTCCGCTGAACCATTATAGTAATAATGGTGTCCAATTCCGATAACGCCGCTGCCAAGAAGCAGGGTTAATTGGAAATATAATTGTCTTACCGTTGATTTCTTTGTTACCAGACCTAATTGAACTAATAAGAAACCAATAACAACAACTGCAAAAACCTCAAAAATACCTTCTACCCATAGATGGATAATCCACCAGCGCCAATAGTCGGCAAATGTAAAGCTTGTACCAGGATTGATAAATAAAGCGAAGATATAAAAAGCCGGTACAGCAATGGCTGAATAGAACAGTAAGTGTATCAAACCGCCTTTGTCAGACTCTTTCTTAAGTCCTGCTTTAATACCGCGGAATACGATAAACAGCCAGATAAACATTCCTACTATTAAGATAATCTGCCAAACTCGTCCAAGCTCAATATATTCCCAACCGGTATGGCCAAACAAGAACCAGGCATTTCCCAATTTTCCATTGGCACCAAGCCATTCACCGATCATACTTCCGCCAACAAGAACCACTAATGCCCAGAATAAAATATCAACTAAAAGACCTTGTTTCTTAGGCTCATAACCTCCGACTAACGGGGCAACATAAATTCCCATACCCAGCCATGCGGTTGCAATCCAGAAAATCGCCAGCTGTAAGTGATAGCCTTTTGAAATATTAAATGGAAGAATATCATGGATCCACTTAATTCCAAAGAAACTGTCTGGCTCGATATAATAGTGAGCTAAAAGAGCCCCAAACATACATTGAACAAAGAATAATATCGATACAACCGTAAAATACTTGCCTGTTTTCACCTGTGAACTTGTTACAGGCATCTTGCGCAAATCAATACGTGGGAAGTTTCCTTCCTTATATGCTTCCTGCATACCAAATTGATAACGATAGAACAGATATAAGATGATACCTACCATTAAAATTAGGATGGTAACGCTGGCACCGCTCCACCAAATAGCGGAAAAGGATAGATGGTTACCGGCGTCTTCAAAATACGGCCAGTTATTCGTGTAAGTGATTTTGTCTCCAGGACGAACCGTACTTGAAAGCCAAGCTGTCCAGAAGAAGAAATCAGAGATTTGTTTGATTTGGTCACCTTTGTCAACATAGGCACGGTCTGTTGATGGTATATCAGAATCTTTGATTAGATTAGCTTTTAAACCCCAGCCGTCGCCTTTTGTAAAAATATCCTTATAGTAAGCCCTAACTTTTTCAAGGCCATTTACTTGTGCATCTGTCAGCTTTAATGTATCTTTACTCGCATCATAGCGATTTTTGCGCATTTCTTTAATAACTTGGTTTTTGATAATCTGCTTTTCATCTTCAGTTAATGAAGCAAATTTTTTATCATATTGCTGTTCCGCTTTAAAATCCTGCATTCCTTCTGTATAGATTTTTAAAGACTCTGCTGTATAATCCGGACCCATATAGGAACCATGTCCTAACACGGTACCGTAGTCCATTAAACCATACTTTTGCCAGACAGCTTGTCCGCCCATAATGGATTTTTTCGTTAATATAACTTCACCTTTCGAATTGGTTACTTCCAATGGTCTTGGCGCCTGCTCTTTAAAGATCCAATAGCCGCCGCCAAGCAGAACGGTAAAGCTGATTAAGATGGTAATAATTAAAATGGATTTTAAAAGTGCGTTTTTATTTTCTTTTACCACGCTCTTCGGCTGTGTCCCCTGCTGTATTTCCATTTCCTTCATCCCTTTCTGGTTATCAATCCGAGATGTATTGTAGTCCTAAACAAAAGGCAAAATAGTGACTTTTATCACACATATTATTTTTTAAATACTTTTTCACAAATTTGTCACATTGAGAACTATTTTCATTAAAATCCATTGAGCTATGACGCTCATCACATATCTTAGGGGATTACACTGCTACAATGTTATTAAACAAACGATTAAAGAGGTGTTGATTTTATGGGACAAAGAATTATTGAACTAGATGTGCGTGAGGATATAAAGAATAAACTCGAACCATTTCAAAAGATTATGGAGGCAGTAAAAGAATTAAATAATGATGGAGATGTATTCATTCTTCATGCACCGTTTAAGCCGGTGCCACTATTTACTGTCTTAAAGGCAAAGGGCTTTACCCATGAAGAAGAAGAGTTAGAGAAAAAGCATTGGAAAGTAGTTTTCACAAAGAAAAGCTAAAAGTGATTTGGAGTGTGATTTGCAATGATTTTGGATAATCGCGGTCTCGAGCCGCCGCAGCCGATGATGCGAACCTTAGCCGCTCTAGAAGGGTTAGGCGAAGGGGAAGTTTTAACGATAATTAATGATAGAAGACCGATGTTTCTATATGAACAGCTTGAAGAATTAGGATATCAACAAAAAACAGAACAACAACCAGACGGAAGTTTTAAAATAGAAATCTTCCGCTAGGAAGGTGAGTCATATGCTTCCTCAGAATTTAGGAACTGAAACAAATATTAAACTACCTTTTTCATTTATACTTTTTAGTTTAATTGCCCTTGTCGCCTCACAGATTCTGCTGTTGGTAAATGGGCATATGATGACGGATGGAACTTTTCGCATACCTGCCATTTGGTCGGCAGCCCACCTCTTAATCCTAGGCTGGGCCTTAATGGTGGCGATGGGTGCAATGTACCAGCTTGTTCCGGTTGCGTTTTTGACAAAAATTTGGAATGAGAAATTTGGATTTGTTCAATTTTTCATCACCGCAGCAGGGGTTGCCTCTTTTTCGGCCATGCTCTATTTAGCACCGCAAAATGCCGTCATTCCCGGTGTCATTACGCTTATTGGAATCTTTATGTTCTTATTCCAGATGCTAATGACGCTAAGAACACAAGCAAACCCTAACATTCTTACTGCTTTTGTGGGAACGGCTTTAGTTTGCTTGTTTTTGACCATATTCTTAGGAATTACGATGATTTACAGTATGCAAACAGGCTTTCTCGGCGAACATTACCAAGCCATCTTTAAAAGCCATCTTTTATTAGGACTAACTGGTTGGTTTACTTTATTAATCTTTGGCTTTTCCTATAAGATGGTGCCGATGTTTTCTTTGGCCCATGGTTTTCCGATGGTGCAGGCACGATATGTGTACGGAATCTATGTATCCGGGCTTGTCCTTTCAATCATTTCTTTCTTTATTAACAGCAGTATATTATTAATGATTGGATTCTTCTTGTTATTGGCCGGCTTCTCTGTTTTCAGCTGGCATATTAGTATCATCGTTAAAAAAAGGTTAAAGAAAAAGCTCGATAAACCATTTTCCTTCGCCCTTTCTGCGATTGGTTTTGGGAATGTGATTCATGCAGCGGCCTTTATGCTCCTGTTCAGCAGCAAGTTTGACAGTCTTATCGGGCCGCTTCTATATTGCTATATACTGTTGTGGATTGTCCTAAGTATTGTCGGATATTTATATAAAATTGTTCCATTCCTGTGGTGGACCTATAAATACAGCAAAGAAATAGGAAAGGCTAAAGTTCCTTCGTTAAAGGAAATGATGAATGAAAAATTGATTGTGCCTGTCTTATCAGTATTCATCGTTTCCGTACTAGTTGTCTTTTTGGCACTTTTATTAAAAACAACGATTCTCTTTAATTTGGGCCAGTTTGTCCTGTCTGTAGCGATGCTTACTATTGCAAGCAGCATTTTCAGTGTTCTAAAAAAATAATGAGGTGAGTTACCATGAATCTCGAGGAGAAAATTTTTGAAGAATTAAAAAGCGTTTATGACCCGGAGTTAGGCATCAATGTTGTAGATTTAGGGTTAATTTATAGTGTAGGGATTACAGAAGAAAATGATATTTCGATTACAATGACACTAACCACTCCTGGCTGTCCGCTTCACAATAGTATCACAAGCGGAGTCCGTTATTGTGTCGAAGGAATCGAGGAAGTAAACAAGGTTGACGTTAACCTTGTTTGGCAGCCGGCCTGGTCACCGGATAAAATGACCGAAGACGGCCGCCGCGCCCTTGGCAGATAGCAAAAAGAGGCTGACAGTTCATTGTCAGCCTCTTTTTTCATTCCTTACCCTTCAATTACTTTAGTCGGCAATACTTCTTTTATCTTTTGCAGTACATCTTGTTCTAGAGGTTCTTCCAACAGGATATGGACAGTGCCTTGATCCTGTTCACTTCTTATCAGCCGGCCCACACCTTGCCGTAATCTAAGCAACATGTAAGGAAGGTCCACCTCATTAAATGGATCAGCCATTCCTTCCTTTTTGGCCGAAAAAACGGGGTCATTCGGCGGGAAAGGCAGTGAAAAAATCAGGATATTTTCCAGTGAGCGGCCGGGGATGTCAAGACCCTCCCATAGGTGGATGGAGCAAAGCACCGAATTTTCCTCATTTTGAAACTTGGAGACTAGTGTGCTAATCTCCTCATCACCTTCAAAGTAGATTGGAAACTTTTGCTCTTCTTTTAGCCGTTCCTTTAAATTCCTCATTTCATCACGATTATTTAAAAGAATAAGAGCCCGCCCTTCTGTCAAACTGACTTTCTCAATCACATAATCGATTTTTTTATTGATGGCATCTTGTTTAAAAGATGGCAGGAATACCTTCATTTTCTCGTCATAATCAAATGGCGAAGCAACTGAACAGGAAAGGTAATCATCAATCCCTAAACTGGACGCGATATAATCAAAAGATTTCTGATTGGACATGGTGGCGGATGAGAAGATATAAGGCTTTTTCTGGGAAAATACCTCTTCCCGTAAAACCTCCTCCACCATTTTCGGCATGATGACAAGGGTACGCTCACCACTGCTTTCTTCCAGCCAAGTAATTCCATTTAGCTCTTGAAGGAAGAGTGATAAGGAATATGTGATTTGCTCCAAGTATTCCTCAACAATTTTTAAATCATATTCGTTGATAACAAACATTTCACTTTCAAAGACAAGTTCCTCTTCCAATGACTGTAATATCGAAAGAAGTTTACGGCAATTTTTCATGACCAAAGGGTGCCTATGAATGATCTCCTTATCCGATCCCATTGCGGGTTGTGAAAACTGTGCAAGGCAATCGAAGAATTCATCATTATCGACAAGCGCTTGTTCTATCGTATAAAGTGTTTTTTCGCGGACATCATTTTCCATTAGTCTGGTTAAGAGTGTATCAAGCGTGTAATCTGTAAACCGGTAGCTTAGCGCCTTCTGTGCCGCATATTCAAGCAAATGCCCTTCATCAAATACCACTGATGAATGTTCCGGCAGTAGCGGCAGCTGGCCTTCCCGTTTCCGTGCCTCTTTTGTCCAAACATGCTCCATATAAAAATCATGGGAACAAATAATTATATCCTTTGCATGCCGATAGAATTCCCGGTGTAAGGTGAGACCACAGCGATGGCGCTTTTCACATGAGAAACAGTCCTGGAGCTTGTCCCAGCTGACAGTTTGCCATACTTCATCGGAAAGTGCTGGATAGTCTCTTCTGTCGCCGTACTTTTCAAATTGCAGCATGGAACCTTCCATATGAACAAAATCAGGAAGATTCTCATAAATATCAAGAACGTCATCCGAAAAATGACTATTTCTGCCATTCTCGAGCTTTCTTAAGCATAAGTATTGATCTTGGGATTTGGCCAAGCGGACATCTATGTTCAAGTTGAGAGCCTGCTCAAGCTTGGCAATATCTCCTTCCTTCTTCACCAGCTGCTCGATTAAAGTTTCATCAGCACAGGCAATCACAGCCGGCCGGTTTGTATAACGGGCATACATTAGGCAATAGAGCAAATAAACGATTGTTTTGCCTGTCCCTACTCCGGCTTCAGCAAACATGACCTTTTTCTCTTTAAATGCTTTTTCAAGCTGAAAGGCCATATAGATTTGTTCATCGCGGATTTCAAACCCGGATTCCGGCAAAATGTCATAGAAGACGTCACCAATCCATTCGCCTAACTTATCATAAAATGTTTCTGTTTTCGAAACTGTAAATGGCATGCGGCTTTGCATCCAATCCCTCCAAAAAGAAAAGCGTCAAAAGACGCTAAATTTATTCCTCAATTATTGTCATTTTGCCTTGGCGGCCTTTTTCCCCAGTATTGGTAATAATCTGTTTTGATAAATCCGTTGAACAGCTTTCGTTTCTTTGTGGCCGTCTTGCCGTATAGTTGTTCGAAATCCTCGTTTGAGGTCAAGATGTAAATCGACCAAGTGTCAAGCGGGCTAAAGGCTTGGCCCATTTCCCGATACATTTGCTCCACTTCGGCCTTTTCTCCCAATCTTTCTCCATATGGCGGATTGCCGATAATCACACCGTATTCCTTTTTCGTTGAAATATCTTTTACCTGCATTTGTTTAAACTGAATCAGGTCGCCAAAACCTGCTTCGAAGGCGTTTTCCTGTGCCATTTTGACCATCCGATGATCAATATCCGATCCGCTTATATCAAGCGGTGTATCGTATTTTGCCAGGTCCTCTGCCTCAGTCCTAACTTCATCCCAAACTCTGGAAGGCATCCAGTTCCAGCTCTCGGAAACAAAATCCCGATTAAAACCAGGTGCGATATTTTGGCCAATCAGGGCCGCCTCAATCGGAATCGTTCCCGACCCGCAAAAAGGATCGATAAACGGACGGTCTGGCCGCCAATTGGTCAGCATGATAAGCGCAGCTGCCATTGTTTCCTTTAACGGGGCAGCCCCTTGGTCAGCGCGGTAGCCCCGTTTATGAAGGCCGGTGCCGCTCGAATCAATCGTAATAGTGGCCGTATCCTTTAACAATGCGACTTCGATTCGGTATAAAGCACCATTCTCATCAAACCATGTTTTTTTATACTTCTGTTTCAATCGTTCCACAATGGCCTTTTTTACGATGGCCTGACAATCAGATATACTAAATAGCTTCGATTTCACAGATTTTCCAAGCACCGGAAATTCAGCATCCTCTGGTAAAAACTGCTCCCAGGGAAGCGCCTTTGTTTTTTCAAATAATTCATCGAAAGTATACGCCTTAAATTCGCCGACTATAATCTTAATCCTGTCTGCTGTGCGGAGCCATAAATTGCTCCTGGCGATGGCATATTCATCCCCGCTGAAGATTACCTTTCCATTATCCACTTGACAGTCGTAGCCGAGCGTCCGAACCTCCTGAGCGACAAGCGCCTCCAAACCCATGGCTGCGGTTGCTATAATTTGATATTTTCCCATTCTTTCACCCTTAATCGTTTATGTATCAAATAATTGTAAAGTTTGATTTCCCAATATCATTATGGTCTAAAAACAAGCTCCGGATTCAGTTAACAAATAAAAAGCCCTCCCGTTTAAGGAGAGCTGTTCATTTCCATCAAAACTATCCATTAATAACGTTCTATAAGCCATGTTCTGTGCCTCCGTACTGCAAACGACTTACAAGTCTCGTACTAAGGCGGTAATCATCTATCTACAGATTCACGTGGAACCTGTCCTTCTCCTCGTTGATTTCCGATAGAGAAAGTGCCCCTACCATAATTTGGGTTTCTCGCTCGTGGGGTTTACCCGTTCCACCCTCCTCATTTCTAAGGAGGTAATCGTCACTGTGGCACTTTTAAAGGTACTCTTACCATATCCAAAGGACTTAGGTATTTTCCCAGCCGTCAACCGAATGAGCTACTCGGCTGCCCTAGCTTATGTATTCGCTAGGCACGAACACTACGAGCATCTCAGCTCGTGCGAGCATGGACTTTCCTCTGCAAGAAAACTTGCAGCGATTACCCGAACGTCATTAACGTTACATTGTCTATTATATGTATATCGTTCAGCATTATCAATGGTTATTCAAAGGAAATGAGGGTATTATTTGTTATTCGTAAAGCTTGCTGCCGAATACATGCTTTTCAAGATTAGACAGGCGCTTTAAAATATCAAAATTGGTTGTCCCAGCAGGCTGTGCAGCAGGTTGCCTTTTTGCTGTATCTTCCAGCTGTTTGCGAAGCCTTAGATTTTCTTGCTGAAGATCTTCTATTTCCTGATGGAAAGTACCATAATCTTTAATAATCAAATCCAAAAACTTATCAACATCTTCTTGTCTATAACCACGAACGCCAGTTTTGAACTCTTTTTCCAAAATATCCTTTGCAGTTAGTTTCACTTTATCTGACAGCATTCCAATCACCTCAAGTTTAGCCAATCATTACCTATTATTTTTTCAAATATAAGCGGTTTTGTCAATTTTCAATTACAGTAAAGTAATTCAGCAGACATTATATTCTATTTAGTATATTCTAAAATATTCGAGCAGGATTAAAAATCAGACTGTTTAAGCTGTTCTTCTTCGACAATCATCTGCAAATCATAAAAGGTAATCAGCTCAATCGAATAGGGATGATTTTTTTGATAATCGACAGCTAGTTCGTACAAATATTTTGGGCTTCCTTCCTTTTCCTGATCAAACAAGAGCAGAAGGCCATCACTCTTTTCAATAAAAAATTGATTTTTCAATCGGAATTGCCACGGTTTTTCATAGCCCTTTTTCGTAACTGAATCAATAAAATCCGCTTGCATGAGAACAGATTCGTACCATTCCTTATTGTTTTCATTCCAAGATGCTTCTTGATTTAAAAAAGGAGTGATAACGGCTAGCTTCAAATCCGGAAATTCCCCCTGCAGGTCAAAAACAGTTTCAGCTGCCCAAAGCTCCACTCCTAACTGTCCGCTGATCAGTACCCATTCCAGTCCATCTTCAAGCATGGGTACCAGTGATTTTTTGATAGCCGCTTTTATAAAATTTGCCGATGGATGATCTTTTTTAAAAATCCCTAATTCAAATGGTTTATATCCGGAAATGGCTAATACCTTAAGCAAAAACATTCTCCTCAAATAAAAATTTTTTTAAAAGGGACAAACATTTTATTACCATTAGCATATTATAAAGTAACAAAATAAAAAACAAGGGCTTAAAGCCCTTGTAAGATTAGTCAAACTTTTAAGGTCTAGGTCCCATATAAGGTCCGGGTCCAAATCCAGGTCCAGGTCCAGGTCCAAATCCAGGTCCAGGTGCGCCAAAGCCAGGGCCTGCCATACCATAACCCGGCATATTCGGCATCGCATTTGGCAATGCGTTTGAAGCAGGCATTACTGCTTGCGGTGCACATGGATTACAGCAGTTAATATGCTGGTTACATACCTCTTCAGCACATGAAGCCGACTGCGGGCAATAATGTTTATGCTCAAACATATGGTGATTCACGGTAGTAGTATGAACCGGATGAATATGAGGCACCACCGTTGTAGAGAAAGTATGATTCACAATGTTTGTCGTCGGATGAACCACCGGCGGGGCAAAATTAGTTCCAAGAAACATGTTATGCTCTCCCTTCTTTTCTTTATTCTGTTTACATTAACAGCCTATGAAAAAAGGGATACTCTTGTACTAATGAAAACACCTATTTTTTTATAATAATATGGCATCCTGGGGTATATATCCTTATAACATAGTATAAAAGCTATCTTTCAAGCTTGTAAAAACAACAGCAGTTAAACAAACAACAACAAAAAATAAAAACAAAATTGCCTTATACATCCTACCCACTCCATAAAGTTTTTGCGCCTTTTTTACACAGCACACAATTTATAATTTTACCTATTAAGACGACAGTAAACAATATGGAATTTCAAATTTTTCAGCATTAAATTGTGAACTTTTTGTTACATATTTTTAATAACCGTTAATTAAAGAAATTTAACGTGGGCTTTTAGTGATTTTTCGATTCAAACGCTCTTTTCGTGCTTGTAACTGGTCCATTGAAGCATCACCTGAAAGATTGTGCAAACTAGGGGTTCGCTCACTTATAATGATAGCTTGGCTACAGTATTGAAGAGCTAATTCTAAATCCTTTAATCTATGCTCATAGATTTTAGCCAATTCTACACATGCATCAAGCGCAAGACGCCCCTCCCCAGATTGGACAACCTCGGCAAACAAATTTCTTGCTTTGTCCCATTCCCGGTCTTTTTTATACTGAAACGCAAGAGCAAGCTTTGCTTGGCAAGCTGTAACATCCTGCCCGTCTGTGAGTTTACCGAGGACTTTTTCTGCTTCATCCTTTTCACCGATAGCCGCAAACCAGCGGCCTACTTCAAAGGTTTCCTTTCTGGTGGAGTCGTGGTCTAATCCGCATAATTGAAAGGTCAGATGTGTATATAAAGTGACAAGCGACAATATATCAATTTCATTATGCTTGAGTATGCCAATCATGCCATCGGGCTTTTTGTTTTCAACAAAATCAAAATAAATCATCGGAGCTAAAAATCCCGGAATATCGTCAACTCTTTCTACCCCGAGAACCTCTTTTTCCACTACTGCTAATTTCAACCGTTCTAATTTGTGCTTCCAGAGTCTTTTGGCAGCGTGAAACAAGTCAAAATGACCAAAAGACGGAAGCCTTGGAACATGCTCTCTTACAAGCGTATGTCTCGTTTTGACCTGCGGCCAGTCAAAGGCTTTCCCATTATAAGTGACAAGTGTCCGATAATTAATCTTTTCCAGAAAGCTTTGATATAGCGGGACCTCGGCCCCGGGATTTGGGAGGATATGCTGTCTTAAAATCAACTCTTCTCCCTCAATGCTGGCATACCCCAATAAGAAAATGGTATTGCCCGTCCCGCCGCCTAGCCCCGTCGTTTCTGTATCGAAAAAGAATAATTCTTCCGCCTGAAATCCTTTAGCAGATAATGGATGAGCGGCTGATTGCTGGTTCCATGTTTCCATTGCCGTCAGAAAATCACGAAACCGATAATGGCCGTGCCGTTGGTCAAGCGGATATTTTACCTCTCTTATTAAACAGAAGTTTTCGTCTAGATAATAAGGAGAAACATGTTCTTGCTCCCATTGCTCTTTGTAAGGTATCTCAACGGACGTTTCTACTGAAGAGGGAACAGCCTTTTTTTCTGAAGAATTTCCCGTTGACAAGTGGGGCTTTAAGCGATTCAATTTATTTTTTAAAGACATCCTCGCACTCCCCCTTACCGCGATGATGATTCTAAGAAGGCATCAAGAATCATTAATGAATCATGTTTGGCGGCATCTCCAACTGCATCCGTGCCAATGCATGATGGACACCCTGATTCGCATTGGCAGCGTTCAATCATTTTTTTGCTTTCGAGCAAAACCTCTGCCATCCCTGAATATATTTTTTCACTTAAGCCAATTCCTCCAGGATAGCGGTCATAAAAAAAGATGGTTGGCTTTTCATTATGGTCGGCCTTAACCTGCGGAATGACATGAATATCCTGCGGGTCGGCCATGACAAACAATGGGGCTATTGACCTTAAAGCATGGGCCGCCCCAACAAGTCCTTGCTCCAGCCGAACAGCCCCCAATTCTGAGAGCGCCCTATTAAGCGAAATCCACGCGGCATTCGTATGAAGCTCCTCTTCCGGTAGGTGGATCGGACCGGAACCGATATTCTCATGAGTTTCGAATTTAATTTTTTTAAAAATGGTCGCCATAGCTCTGACGCTGACATCCCCATAACCAATTTCCACTTCATTGACCGGATGCAGTTTATCAACCTCAAGTACTTTTAATTGAACCGCTAAATTGGCATCTGTAAAATAATCAACATCCACCTCACGGACAAATGCCTTTTTTTCGTCCCAATCCAGTTTTTCCACTTGAAATTGAGTGCCTTGGTGCAAATAAATGGCCTCATCGTGAAGCAGTGTCATTGCCGAAAAACGGTCCATTTCCCCGATGACCTTTACACTAGCAATATCGGTTTGGTCGACAATGATGACATTTTCTTGTGAAGCGGACCGCAGGCTGATATTGTGGGCCGGGAAAGAGTCGTTCATCCAGTACCATTTATCGCCGTTCCGATATAGAACTCGCTCTTCAGTTAAGTATTCCAAAAGCTCCTCAGTTCCCACATTACCGAACTTTTCGTCAGCCTTAAATGGAAGCTCGTAGGCGGCACATTTCATATGGTCAATCAATATGATTAGGTTGTCCGGATTAATCCGTGCTGTTTCCGGGCTTTTATGGAAGAAATAATCAGGATTTTGGATGATATATTGATCCAACGGACTCGAGCTTGCCACCATGATGACAAGAGCCTCTCCATGCCGTCTCCCTGCTCTTCCGGCCTGCTGCCAGGCACTAGAGATGGTTCCGGGATAACCTGTCATAATACAAACCTGAAGTTGTCCAATATCGACACCAAGTTCAAGAGCATTCGTACTGACAACACCGTATATTTCCCCGGAACGCAAGCCTTTTTCTATTTTCCGTCGCTCTGTGGGGAGATAACCGCCGCGATACCCCATAATCGATTTGCTACCCAATTCGTGTTTCACCAGTTCCTGGAGATACGTTAAGATAATTTCAACTCGTACCCTGCTTCTGGCGAAAACAATCGTTTGGATTTTGTTTTTTAACAGTTCCCCGGCAATTTTCCGAACCTCAAGAGTCGCACTTCTTCTAATGTTTAATGGTTTGTTGACAATTGGCGGATTATAAAAAACAAAATGCTTTGTTCCGCTTGGTGCCCCGTTGTTGTCAATCAGCACCATGTTTTCCTCAGTAAGGTTTTCCGCCAGTTCGAGAGGATTTGCGATCGTCGCGGATGTACAAATAAATACAGGATTGCTTCCATAGTAATGGCAAATCCGTTTTAGCCTCCTAATCACATTTGCCACATGACTGCCAAAAACGCCGCGATACGTATGAAGCTCATCAATCACGACAAATTTGAGATTTTCGAACAAAGACACCCATTTTGTATGGTGGGGCAGGATGCCCGAATGCAGCATATCAGGATTGGTGATGACAACATGGCCTGCTTTTCTGACCCGCTGGCGGATATTTGCCGGCGTATCTCCATCATACGTATAGCTGTTAATATCCATGGAGGCCGCTTGGATAATTTCGTTTATTTCACTTTTTTGATCCTGGGCGAGTGCCTTTGTCGGAAACATATACAGCGCTCGTGTGCTCGGGTCATTTAATATTGATTGAAGAACTGGCAGATTGTAGCAAAGTGTTTTTCCTGATGCCGTTGGTGTAACTGCCACAATACTTCTTCCTGCCATCGTCGCTTCGTATGCTGATCTCTGATGGGTATAAAGCTCGTCTATCCCTTTTTGATTAAGCGCTTCATGCAATAGCGGATGTAAATCCCTAGGAAATGTTACCGTTTGGGCTTCTTTCTTAGGGAGTGTATGCCACGCAGCGATATTATCTTTAAAATCCACATTTACTTTAATATCTGAAAGGATGGCCTGCAAATCTTTTTTCAACTTCATCTAGCTCACCTCATTACTTCTATTTTAGCGAATGAACGTTCGGAGAAAAAGAGGAAATTTATATTTTACAAATACCTTTTTTTTATTCGGCCAAATTTTGTTACAATAGAATAAATCGAACGAAACTGAAGGTGATGTAATGAAAATCGATGAAATTAAAAGGGTGCTTTCCGAATTTACTCTCTTTCGGTCTTTAAACGACGCGGAATTATCCAAAGTTACCGACATTGCGATTGCAAGAGAATGGAAGAAAAATAGCCATGTTTTTCATCAAGGGGATCCGCTTGAAAATGTTTATTTCATTTTTGATGGAAAGCTTAAAATTTATAAAAGCGATGTAAACGGGAAAGAACAAATCGTGGCCATTATGAAAAAAGGGGAAATGTTTCCCCATGTCGGCTTTTTCCGAAAAGGAGACTATCCAGCCTACGCTGAGGTTCTAGAGCCTTCAACCCTGATTGCCGTGCCGATTTCCAAGTTTGAAAATGTTTTGATCGAAAATCCGGAGCTATGCATTAAGGTATTTAAAGTACTTGGTGAAAAGATTGTCGACCTGCAAAACCGGCTGGAAGAGCAAATTCTTAATAATACCTATGAACAGATTGTCAAGCTGCTAATCCGTCTCGCCCAAAAGCACGGTAAAGAACAAGAGGATGGTACTATATTGTTAAAATCGGAATTTACCAATAAAGACCTAGCCAACATGATTGGAACAACACGAGAAACCATCAGCAGAACATTGACAAAAATGAAAAAGGACGAATTAATTGAAGTCGATGAAGAGGGCGACATGATCCTCGATATCGAAATCCTTATGGAAGAAATTCATTTAATCTAAATGAAAACTGCCACCGCAAGCTTATGCGGTGGTTTTTTTTGTATAATGGGCACCGGGTCGGGACTATACGCATATGATATCGTGTGAAAAATTGGAAAGAGAGGGTTTTAGGATGTCTTCTAATCTTCCGAATGATAAAAATCATGAGAAAAAGCCTGTTTCCGAACCGTTTAGTCATTTGATGAAATCCATGAATGATTTTTT
The DNA here is from genome assembly GCF_058323225.1 of Neobacillus sp. PVCKKU3. Lineage (NCBI taxonomy): Bacteria > Bacillati > Bacillota > Bacilli > Caryophanales > Bacillaceae > Neobacillus > Neobacillus sp. PVCKKU3. Next base: position 122,526 of record NZ_JBLVQN010000010.1, on the reverse strand, counting down.
CATGGAGAAACCTATTAGAGGATTTTTGCAGTCCATCGATGATTTTTTCAAAACACCTTTTCCGTTTGATACCAGCGGAGGCTTTCACGTAGAGACTGTTGAAAGAGAAAATGAATATTTAGTGTCTGCCGAACTCCCCGGTGTCAAAAGAGACCAAATCCATCTTAATATCACCGGAAACTACTTAACCATATCTGTTGAGAATAAAGAATTAGAAACCTCAGAGGATGAGCGAAATCAAATTTATCAGCGCCGTTTTGTCAGACAGCAAACCGCAAGAACCATCTCCCTGCCTCATATGATTAATGATAGAAAAATTAATGCCTCCTACCGGGACGGATTACTACAAATCCGCATTCCCCGCGAAAAAGGAAAAATTATTGAAATTGACGAGTAAGAATAATCATTTTCTATATTATAAAAAAAAGACGGCAACGCTTGCCGTCTTTTTTATTAGGCTTTAAAAATGCCGCTAAAGTTTTTTACTAAGGAAGAAACCTGCGTAACCGCATTCACCATCTGGCCCGCTGTATTCATCATTTTATTAAAATCAACTGAGCCATCCTGCGATTTAAAGGAATTCATTAAGGACTGCATACCACTTGGCTGTTTCGGAATAAAGCTTTGTTTAGGATATGGGTTCATAACCGGATATCCATTCATTGGCACATATGGAGCAGGATACATATCCTCCTTTGGCTGCAGGGGATTCTGAAATAGGAATTGTGAATCCTTTTGCGGATACTGGGAGTTTTGATAGTTCATATTCTGTGCGTTAAACCCAACCTGATAAGCCGGTCCCATTGGCTGGAACGTACTTGGATGATAGCCTCCCTGCGACTGGAAAGTGTTCCAGGTCTGATTCTGAACAGGAGGCTGATATGGAAAAGCTTGATTTCGCATTACTAAATGCCGGTTCCATTGTTGGCCAACTGGACCATATTGCATCATTTGTCCCGAATATCCATTATGAAAGAAGGTATTTGGTCTCATTTTTCCAAACACGGGCAAACATCTCCTCCGTATTTATCTCTGCTTCACATTATGAAAAAAAAGCCTAATTGGTGATTCAAGGAAATGTCAAAATTTCAAAGATTTTGTCTAAAGTTTAAATTTTTGAAAAAATAATAATCTCTTAATTTCATGTTACGATAGTAAAAATGATGAAGGAGGAGTAGAAATGGACATACGCGAATTAAAAGTGAGATTTAGTCAAAACCGTGATTACACCACTGATGATGTTAATGCACTAATGGATTTTGTTAAAAAGGCCTATATCTTCAATGAAATTAGCATTAAAGAATATCGCAATCTTGTCCGTGAACTTGAAAATCAAGGTGCGGTGCCCCCAGAGGCAGCGCAGGAAAACTCCCTCATCGAACATAATAGTTAGTCAAAAAAAGAGATGCTCATGCATCTCTTTTCTCTTTATTAACTTCTTTTAAAACTTCCGTCAGAAAAAATTCGACTGTCCGCTGGGCATTTAGAAATCTTGATTTGCTTGTTTTCGGAAAGAAAGCCTGGATGGAGAGCTGTTCAATATGTTCTGAAACAGATTCGACTTGCTGAATGCGGATATGTTTTAATGGAAAGTTTATAAGCCATTTTTTCATCTCCTCTTTCCACTCTCCGTTTATTGAGTTAACCTTATTGGCAAATGGCTTTATCACCTTATCAAAATTTTGTTCACTCCCCGTTTCTCGTGCTTCCTGAAAATGCCTCAAAAATTCTTCATTGAATGATAATAACTCCTTTGTTAAATGCTCTATTTCCTTTTCCAAAAATGCTCACTCCCTTCCCGCAAAAAAAAAAAGCAGCACTATTTTAAATGCCACTTTCAGATTTAAAACTATGATACCGAATATTAAAAACCCATTTCAAGCTTTAATGATTTTGCGGAATGGTGGGAAAGCGGATTTTGTACCATCTCTCCATTCAAAAACATCTGGTCTGTAATTCTTTCCATTTTTGTAATCTTTTTAGCCGAATCAAGCAGTCTATCTTGTTCCCTTTGATCAAGCTCAATGCGAAGTTCAGAAAAGGATGCTTTTAGTGCCTCATCTAATTCTTCCAATTGGTCATATATCCCCGCCAGCTTAGACAGGAGCCTATCCTTATCACTAAATGAACTATTCATTTTCTAAAACCTCCCCCACGTTATTCCTAAAGTTAATATTCTCTTTCCAATCTATGGTTCCTTCACCCTTGACAAAACTAGAAGCATTTCGGCAAAGAAAGTGCCATTCTGGCATATTCTCTATTTTCATTCGACAGAATCTAGAATCGTATGAAAACCAAAATTCAGCACATGATATTAGTGGAGGTGTTTATTTTGTCTAACAACAATAAACAAAGCAAAAGCCAACCGCGGCAATCTGATACAGAAAAAAGAACAGGTTACGGCGATAAAAAGTTAGAAGGACCCAACCGGCCGGCTGAGTAAGAAAAAAGCAAGGAGTACACCTCCTTGCTTTTTTCTTATTTCCATTTTTTTAAATCCAGTGCCTTTTTCAAGGAAACAAGCAGCTGCAGCTGATGGGATTTAGCCACGTACCAATCGGTTAGGTGAATCGGGTGGCGATGATGGACTGGAAAATGCAGCCACGAGGAAGAGACCTTTCGAACTTTACTCCAATCCTGATCATCCTGCCGATGGTGCTTGATTACCGGGTAGGTCATTCTTAAGATAGGAGTAGTTCCTTCCGTTTTCATTTTGAAATACTGTTCATAATCATTTCTTGAGCCTGTATGTGTTGTTTTTTCAGCAAACTCAAAAAAATGAGGAAATAACCTCGGCTGAAAAAGAATGCTCGCCAGCCTTTTTCCAAGATTAATCCTTTTGGAAAGAGACCTAAAGCCATTCACGCTTGCGCCATATACCTCCCCGCCGCAGGTTGGGAACAACACGCAGCTAAAATGCAGCCAATCTTGAAAATTGAATATAAGTGATTGAAATACCTTTTTCTTATAAACAGGGTGTTCAATGACCGGTTTCTGAATCACATTTTGTTCATTAATGATTAGGGCGGTCGTGAGCCTTTGACTATCTTTATCCCGCCAAAAGCGGTGCCACTCATTTTGAATAAAGGATGAAACATGAAAATAGGGAAGTAAATGAAACAGAGGCCGGCCTAATTTCGTCGAATATTGATAGACCAATAATTGGGGGAAAACGTCATGAAATATTAGCCAATTTGCCCTTTCATATGTAAAAAACAGCTGTTTTCTGACCTGGGGGGCAAGCAGCTGCCGAAACATAGATCCTTCAAGATCGCACATATTCCAGCCGCCATTTCGGGATACCATGCTTGCCAGAAAGGACCATTGAATATCCGGATTTTCTTTAAAGTAGGAAAAATATGCATTAGTCCTTGAAATATTATCGATATTTTTTTTGCTTGTTTCGGTCTCAATTTGACGAATGATATTTTGTTCGTGTATTGTAAGGAGACTCATATTTTGTGCATCTTTCCTTCAGTTTTTAATAGATTATTAGCGCATGCTAATCCCTTAAGAAGAATGAATCATTTATTTTTATAACAAAAACGGTACAATTAATATTAGCGTTTACCTGAAGGGCTATTTTATTCACCCACTTTTTCCTAAGATTTGATATGATAGTGAGTGTCTTAAGAGGTGAAGAAAATGAGCTTTAATTATCCAAATGGAAAAAAGTATATTCGCTTGGATCAAGAGAAAAAAGCGCCGGTAAAAATCAAAAAAAAGGATGGATATGGCAATCGGGGAATGACACTTGAAGAGGACTTAAACGAGAGTAATGAATATTACCGTTCCAGGAAGATGGCCGTTATCCATAAGAAACCGACACCAATTCAAATCGTCCAAGTGGATTACCCAAAGCGAAGTGCTGCAGTTATTAAAGAAGCCTATTTTAAACTTGCCTCCACCACTGATTATAATGGCGTTTATAAAGGGAAATATATCGATTTTGAAGCAAAGGAAACTGAAAATCCAACTTCATTTCCGTTAAAAAATTTCCATCAGCACCAAATTACCCATATGGAAGAAGTGATGAATCAGGGTGGGATCTGCTTTGTTATCATCCGTTTTTCGCGATTTGATGAGGTATATTTGCTAGAGGCAAGGCATATGTTAGGTTTTTGGGACAGAATGATGAGTGGAGGAAGAAAATCGATTACAAGGGAAGAAATTATACACAACGGTTATCTCATACCGCTTGGATTTCATCCAAGAATTGATTATATTAAAATATTAGATAATCTTTTACCTCTTTATTAAAAAACAAATAAAGAGCAGAAAGGAAGGAATTTCAAAATGGCTGAGCAATACCAATCAAGAGAGGAGCGCCGAAAGAAACAGCAGTCAAACAATAAAGCCAAACCAAAAGCAAAGGCTAAGAAAGGCGGAATGGCAAAGAAAATTTTCCTTTCCCTAGTGGTGCTTTGTTTTGTCGGCTTATTGGCTGGTGTCGGTACTTTCGCCTATTTAGTAAAGGACACTCCCAAGCTTGATCCTAAATTATTAAAAGATCCTATCCCTTCAAAGATTCTAGATAAAGATGGAGAGCTTATTTCCGAAGCCGGCTCAGTGAACCGGGAATATGTTACTTATAAAGATATACCGGAGCAGGTTGAAAATGCCATTTTGGCAACGGAGGATTATCGTTTTTATAAACATCATGGCATCGACCCGATACGCCTTGGCGGTGCGGTTCTCGCAAATTTCCGTGATGGCTTTGGTTCGGAAGGCGGCAGCACGATTACCCAGCAGGTTGTCAAAAACGCCTTTTTATCACGTGATAAAACCTTGAAACGAAAAGTTCAGGAAGCCTGGCTTTCCTACCAGCTGGAACAAAAATATACAAAACATCAAATTTTTGAAATGTATGTCAATAAGGTATATGTCTCGGAAAATAGCTGGGGTATTGCCACTGCTGCAAAAATATATTACGGAAAAACACTTGATCAGTTGACACTTGCGGAAGCAGCCCAATTGGCTGGGATGCCGCAAAGCCCGAATAATTACAATCCTTTTAACCATCCGGATTTAGCCGAAAAAAGACGAAATATCGTATTGAGTTTAATGTATCAGCATGGTTTTATTTCAAAGGCACAGATGGAAGATGCTAAAAAGGTTGCCGTAAAAGATACGGTCCTAAAAGAGGAACAGCGTAAAATAAATGACAAACCATATGATGCCTTCGTAGATGCTGTCATTGATGAAGTTAAAAAAACAACCGATTTTGATATTTTTTCTGACGGTTTAACGATTTATACAACACTTGACAAAAACGCGCAAGACTATGTTAACGAGCTTTTAAACTCCAAAGACCTTATTCCATATCCTGATGATCAATTCCAGGCAGGAGTCGCACTTATCGACACAAAGACTGGAGAAATCAGGGCGATTGGCGGGGGCAGAAACCAACAGGTGCAGCGCGGCTACAACTATGCCATTGATATACAGCGCCAGCCCGGCTCTACCATTAAACCTGTGTTGGATTACGGCCCTGCCATCGAATACCTGAATTGGGGCACCTACCAAATGATTGAGGATAAACCAATTACGTATTCATCAGGTAAGAAATTCGGAAACTGGGATGGCAAGTATAAGGGTCCGATGACGATGAGGACGGCCCTTCAGTTATCAAGGAACACACCGGCGGTTCAGGCCATTCAACAGGTTGGACTGGATAATGCCATGAAATTTGCCTTAAATCTGGGCATCCCGTTAAAAGAAATCTCTGAATCCTATGCGATTGGCGGCTTTGGCGGAAAAACCGTTGGGGTATCACCTTTAGAAATGGCTGGAGCTTATGCGGCGTTTGGCAACAAAGGTATTTACAATAAGCCGCATGCTGTCACGAAAATTCAACTGCGCGATGGTACCGTTATTGACACAGCACCTGAACCAAAGGTGGCTATGAAGGATTCCACAGCGTTTATGGTTACCGACATGCTAAAGAGTGTCCTAGTTTCTCCAGGTACGGGAACAAACGCAAAAGTACCAGGACTCCCAATGGCAGGTAAGACAGGGACTACAAACTATTCGGAAGAACAAAGAAATGCCTGGAATATTAGTAAAAGCGCGGTACCAGATTCTTGGTTTACAGGGTATACGACCAATTATACAGCATCCATTTGGACTGGTTACGGTGACTATAAAACGCCGATTGAGGCAAAGGGAAATAACCAAAGAATTGCCCAGTTAATCTTTAAAAATTTACTAGCGCATGTCTCAAAAGGCAAACAAACAGCTGACTTTACTATGCCAAATAGTGTGGAGAAGGTCAGAATCGAAAAAGGCTCCATGCCGGCTGTGCTTGCGAGTGAATACACTCCTGACAGTGAAGTACTCACGGAATATGCTGTAAAGGGCCATGCCCCGAAAACAGTATCCGAGAAATATAACAAGCTTGAGGCACCTAGCGGCTTGGCAGCAAAATTTGAGCAAGATACACAAAAAATCGCTGTAACTTGGGATTATCCAAATACAGCACAACAAAATGTTCAGTTTGATATTACCGTTGATAACGGCACTACTCCAAATCATGTGGTGCAGGCAGAAAAAGGATTCCTATTCCCAGTTAAGCCGGGTGAGAAATATACTATTACTGTTCTGGCTATTATCGGAGATCGGAAGAGCGATCCTGCAACAACTACCATTGAGGTTCCGCAGGCAGAAATCGATAATGAACAAGGAAATGGAAATAATGGCACTGGGGACGGAAATGGAAATGGAAACGGCACTAACAATGGGAACGGAAATGGTACCGGTACAGGTACTGGCAGTGGAAATGGCGGCGGCAATAATACCGGCGGAGTCGTGATCCCACCAATTACACCCCCGGGAACTCCTGCCACCGGACATTAAAAAACAAGAGGCTGACACTAGGTTGTCGGCCTCTTGTTTTTTTGGATATTTTTCCGGGCATATTGTTTTTCTTGTTCTACCATGAGTTCTGATAACTGTCGATAAGAATGATAGAGTGTTGGTCTGGACTTGATAAAAGCGAATCGCTCCTTAAGATTGACAGGCTTGTATTCGAAGCTTTCAAATGGAATGGGATCGGTGCAGCTAAGCGGCAATCCATTCGTCAGAAACAAAAACCTAAGGTATAATTGAATTCCTTTATTCATCCATTCTTTCGCCCCTATTTGGTCCCTGTTTCGAAAAACTTTCTCAAGATGCTCCTGTGTACTGGCCCATTCTTTAAGAATATCGTTTAAAGACTCTAAAGGCTTACTCATTTACAGCAGCCTTTCCTTTCATTCGTTTCTTCCCTTCCCTGCAAAGACCTAAGAGCGGGCAGCTTGGGCACTGCGGGTTTTGCGCCTTGCAATGATATCTGCCAAAAAAGATTAAGCGGTGATGTGTGACTGACCACTCCTCTTTCGGTACCTTCTTCATCAGCGTCTTTTCCACTTCCAATACAGAGTCCTTCCAACGGCAAATGCCGAGCCTCTTACTGACACGTTCAACATGGGTATCAACAGCGATGGCGGGAATGCCATAGGCAACCGAAACAACAACATTGGCTGTTTTCCGGCCAACTCCCGGCAGCTTTGTTAATTCATCCCTATCCATAGGCACTTCCCCATTATATTCATCTAATAAAATACGGCAAAGACTTTGAATGTTTTTCGCTTTGTTCCGATAAAGACCGATTGAGCGGATATCATTTTGCAATTCCTCCAAAGGGACTTTTAAGTAGTCCTCTGGGTTCTTGTATTTTTTAAATAGACCAACAGTTACCTTATTAACGAGTGCATCGGTGCATTGGGCGGATAAAGCGACAGCGATAACGAGTTCAAAAGGATTGGAATGATTTAATTCGCAATGGGCATCTGGAAACATTTCACCCATTGTATCTAAACAATGCCGAATTTGTGTATTATTAAGCAAGGTTTTCACCCCTTTAAATGTTTATTACAGAAAATAAACGAGTGAATTGTCACTCGTCATTTAAGAATTATTGCTCTAACCAGTTATAGAATGGAATGGATGATGGCGGGGCATCCTCTCTTGGATTGCCTTTTTGAACTTGTTTCTGCCGGAATTTGCGACCCTGATTTTTGGCCTGCTCAAGTGTCTTAATGCCGTTTTTCTTCCACTCAAAAAGAATTCTATCAATATAGCGAAAATTTAATTTACCTGACATGACTGCTTCACGAAGTGCGGCTTTGATAATGACAGGATCATGATGGTCATCATCCATCCACATCGCAAGAGACTCACATTCAAAAGGAGACAAAGGACGGCCAAATTCATTTTCAAAACATGTATATAAATCGGTTTCATCCGTTTTCTTTTGATTTTCTTGTACATTCTGCGTGCTTGTTAAAAATTGTGTCACGAGTCTTTCCCATAATGGTTTAATAGTGTACTTCTCGAAACGAATGCCGTCTTGCGAATATTCATCAATGATGGCAAGAAAGCCTCTTTGAATCAGCTTTCTGAGCATGTCACTGCATTCTGATAGCGAAATGGTCATTCTTGAGGAAAGCTCTTCGGGGGTTGGAAAATCATTCCCTTTCTCGACAAACGTCATGATATTTAGTAACAGAACTAATTCTGCTTCGTTTAAATTCAAATTGCGATATTCGGAAAATAGTAAAGAGGGTACGGTAATGGTACCTTCTTCTAGCCAAGCTACTATATTATCTTTCATGTTAGGACACCTCCTAAAAAGTATATCACGAACAGGTGATTTCGAGTAAGAGAATTAGGCATCCTGTTTTGGTAAAGAAATCAAAAAGCCTGCAGGTCGCAGACTTTTTGATTTTACTAAAGGTTATACCCTAACTTTTGATTCTACGAATTGCTGAATGCGGGATACGGCTTTTTCTAATAAGTCTAGTGATGTTGCATAGGATAGACGGATGTTGTCAGGTGTTCCGAATCCTGAACCGGGAATTACAGCTACTTTTGCTTCAATCAGAAGGGCCGATGCAAAGTCGTCGACATTGCTGTAGCCTGCCATTTCAGCAGCCTTTTTCACATTTGGGTACAGATAGAAAGCACCCTGCGGCTTTACACAAGTAAACCCAGGAATGGCAACCAGCTTATCATAGATAATTTCCAATCTTTCTTCGAATGCTCTCCGCATTTCTTCAACAGGCTCCTGCGGCCCATTGTAAGCCGCGATGGCTGCATATTGAGCGGTAGTGGTCGGGTTAGATGTGCTATGGCTAGCGAGATTGGTCATTGCTTTAATAAGTTCAGCATTACCAGCAGCATAGCCAATCCTCCAGCCTGTCATCGAATGGGACTTGGAAACACCATTAATAATAATTGTTTGTTCTTTAAGCTCCGGCGAAATTTCCGCAATCGAAACATGCTTTACACCGCCGTATACGAGCTTTTCATAAATCTCATCAGAAACAATCAAGATGTTTTCTGCCAAGCATACCTTACCAATTTCCAAAAGCTCCTGTTCGGAATATAAGACCCCTGTTGGATTGCTTGGAGAGTTAATGATGACAGCTTTAGTTCTATTGGTTATCGCCTTTTTCAGTTGTTCCGGTGTTATTTTAAAATGGTTTTCTTCCAATCCATCGATATAAACAGGAACTCCGCCTGCTAACTTAACCTGCTCCGGATAGCTTACCCAATAAGGAGTAGGAATAATAACCTCATCCCCCTCATTTAAAAGAACCTGAAACAGCGTATAGAGGACATGTTTTGCACCATTCCCGACAATCACTTCATTTGGCTTATAGGTTAAGCCTTGATCTGATTCGAACTTTTTAATAATCGCCTTTTTTAAGGCAGGAAGACCAGCCGAAGGAGTGTACTTGGTTTGTCCCTCATTCATCGATTTTACCGCAGCATCCAAAATGTGCTGTGGGGTATTAAAATCGGGTTCACCTGCACCGAGTCCAATTACGTCTTCACCTTGTTCCTTCAATTCTTTTGCTTTCGCAGTAATGGCCAATGTTGTTGAAGGTGTTAAGGACAACACCCGGCTTGCCAATTCCACTTTCATTATGTTTTCCTCCTGTCTCTACCCTATAGATTTTCAATTTCCTTCAGCCACTCGCCAGTTTCGAAATGGAGATAATAATAATTTATTAAATTATTATCAGAACGATAATAAATTTCCCATAAAGGGATGTTTTGTTCCATTCCCAGCCGGACTGAAATGATTTTTTGGGGATTTTTTTCTTTATAAAATGTTTGAATTGCTTCCTCTTTTGTAAGGCCGCTCTTGGCTTTTCGGACTATAACCTTTTTGCTCTTTTCGGGAACCCAGACAATAATCTCTTCGCCCTTGTTATTCTTCCCTTCAATGACATTAACGGTTTCTTGACCATTATAAACATGAAAATCTTCAACGCTTTTTAATGGAACCTTTTTTTCAGCGGCCTGAACAGCACGTTCTTCAGCGGTAATTAATGGTTCCATTGCACTATGATATACTTTTATGGAAACCCCGATCACCACAGCTAGTAATAAACATGCTCCAATTATAATCCACTTTTTCACTTTCAAATCACTCTTTTATGTACGATATTTTTCCTCCAATTAATTCTTGTTACTTGTTTCCTACCAAATATCATTATAACAGGTAAAAGGAAAAATGCCCTATCTGAAACCAAGGAATCGTAATTTTTCTTTAAGTTTTTATTCTTCTTCTGTTGGGATGGTAAAAACCTCGTATTTGGAATCCGTGAACTTAAGCGTCACCGTTCCATGCTTTTTTGTAAAATAAACTTCAGACCACGTTTCGTGCAGGCCTTGAAGGATATCACGGTCCGGATGATATTCCTCCGGCGTAAACAATACAGAAATCTCCGGATTCAAATAGTGGATAAAGTTAGTTGATAAAAAAGAAGCCTTAGCGTAATCCGGAATTTTTAAAACATGGACATCTTCAAGGTTTTTTGTCAGTAATGCCTGCTCCGCCCTTTCGCTGCAGGACGACATTAAAAAGAGACGGTGATTGAAAAACTTAAGGATAAAATCCATCCCTTCGTTTTTTTCATTTCCGACAAATTGGACTTCGGCCGTCAGGTCAGGAAAAAGTGATTCTGTTGTCCCTTCTTTCCATGTTGATACCGCTGCCTGCTTTTGATCATCAAGTCCAAAGGCTGCCTGGGCCGATATTTTTGGAGTGGTAATCAATTTTTCTATGTTATATTTGTCCATCAGCTTATTTACTTTTTTAAACGACAGGCTATTTTCATCTGTAGTAATGATTAAGGTTTGAATGCTTTTTACATCATAAAGTTTGAGCCACTCTTCCAATTCCGCTTCCGTGTCTTGCCCCCCGACATTGACCAGAATATTCTCGTTGTTCGGGCCTTGAATTAAAGTAGCCTCGCCAGCGGACAGTCCTATAAAAGTAACGGCCATTTCGTGTTCCTTTATATTTAAATCTATATTTTCAACCTTACCTGAAATAGCCGTTTCCGCATGAACTACTGAAACAGCCGGACAAAACAAGGCCAATAGAATGAATAAAATTCGCATACACATTCCTCCTGTCATCTATAGGATGTGTATTTCTTCCAAATTTTATCATAACCAGGATTGAATAATTTTGACTATTTCTTTGGCCGATTCTTTTTTTATCGTGACTGGCGGAATGGAATTTAAGAAGGCCTTTCCATATTTCGTTGTGATTATCCGCTTGTCAAAAACAATCACAATCCCCCTATCTGTTTCAGTTCGGATTAACCGGCCAAAGCCTTGTTTAAACCTTAGTACAGCTTCAGGCAGAGAATATTCAAAAAAGGCATTGCCGCCACTTTCCTCAATTATTTGGCATTTCGCCATTGTTAACGGCTCATCCGGTGAGCTGAAGGGAAGCCGTACTAAACACAGGCATGATAAATCCTCCCCTGGGATATCCACACCCTCCCAAAAACTGCTCGTTCCTAACAGAATGGCCTTTTCATAGCGCTGGAAATTTCTCGTCAACCTTGTTCTGCTCCCGCTCGTAATCCCTTGGGCAATTAATACATAGTCATCGAGAAAGCCGCTTTCCTTTATCAATTCGTACGTTTTCTTCAGCATGTCATACGCAGTAAAAAGAAGCAGCATCCTTCCTTTCGTCGCCTCAGCAATCGTGATGATGTTCTCGGTTATGGCAATCACAAATTCATCCAAGGAAACCGAATTGATTTCGGGCAAATCATCAGGAATTATCAGCTGTACCTGTTCCTTGTAATTAAAAGGAGAGGGGATGATTACCTTTTCCGGATTACTGGAATTAAGGCCGATTTCCTTGAGAAAAAAGTCAAAGGTATTATTAACAGTTAACGTTGCAGAAGTAATGACTGCTGCCTTTTTACTAGCGAAAAAATATTTTTCTAAAGCAGCCGCTACACTGGCCGGCTGTGCGATAAAGGTTGTTATATTCTGCGGTGCACGTACATCGATTTCAATCCATTTAACATCATTGGTGTCCCTTAAAAAGCTGTTTATTACCCTGCCCCTTAATTCCTCTAATTCCATAAGAAACACATGGACTTCCTCGATTTTCCCCTCCTGCTTTTTGGTTAACCCATCCTTTTGGGAAATAATCCATTCCACCCTTTTACTAATTGCGGCATGCAAATCCTTTATTAAAAATGATAGCCTTTCCGCACTATGCACTAAAGCCATTCTTTCTTTAGAACTATCAGGTTTACTAAAAGGGATTTTTGTGCGGTAATATCCATTTTTGTTATTAATCCTCTTTTTAGCAAATAGAGCAATTAACTTAAAAAATTCATCCATTTCATACGAAAAGTCTATCATCATTTGATTAAGCTCAAATGTATGGATAATCGGTTCCTTCGTGAAAGGATAAATAGCAAGAATCTTTTCTAGTTCATAAAAAAGCTGTTCTTGTTCGTATAAACCAAATTGACCGGCCAGCATTCTTGCAGATAGGTAATCCAAGGAGGTACCAAAGAATTGAACTGCCACTTTTTCCAAATGATGTCCTTCGTCAATAACGACAAAATCATATTCCGGCAAAACAGCGCCGTTCCTTTTAATATCACTTAATAATAAAGAATGATTGGTAATAACAATATCCGAGACTTTAGCCTCTTTTTTTGCTCGCAAATAAAAATCCCGTTCTTCCCAATCAGGATGTTTTGAAAAAGCGGTTTGCTCATTTTTAATTTTATTCCAAAAAAGGAATCCGCCGCTGGAAAGATTCAGTTCATCCTTATCACCGGTTTCTGTCTCGGTTAACCAAACAAGAATCTGCATCTTTGTTAAGGTGGTATCATAGTTATCGTTTTCATCAAGCAGCGACTGATGAAATTTTTCCAAGCAGATATAATGGCTCCTGCCTTTTAAGAGCACAGCCTTTACCGGAAAAGGAATCATTTTTTCGAGAAGGGGTATTTCTTTTCTTAATATTTGCTCCTGCAGCTGAGTGGTATGTGTACTGACGATGATCGGCTGTTTCCGCTGTTTAGCAAAGAAGACAGCTGGCAGCAGATACCCTAACGATTTTCCTACTCCCGTTCCTGCTTCGATTAACGTATGACGCTCGGATACGAAGGCATTGTAGACCACATCCATCATCTGAAATTGCCCTGTCCGGTTCTCAAAGGATTTAAGGCCGCTTTTCATCAGCCTTAATTTCTCTTCTTCGGCTTGAGGATAATGATAAGCCTGGAATTCTGACGATGTTTCCGGCTGAGGCAGCACTTTTTTTATGGCGAGGTCCCTGAACGCCTCAAAATCCTCATTATGTACAGACTTTTCATCCATGCTGTCAATCATTTCTTCAAGTAGTTGCTCAAGGTCGCTTTTTAATCCGCCGGATAACGGAAAAAGCCGCTTAAGCGTAATAAAGGGCAGCTGTTGTAAACGCTGGACCAACAGCAGGAAAATTTCCGCAGTCACTTCCGCATCACTGTCGGCTTGGTGAGGCCGATCGTGCTTGAGGTTTAGCATTTCAGCCAAATCAGTAAGTTTATATCCGTCCGCTGTCGGATATAGAATCCGCGACATTTCCACTGTATCCAAGACAGACCCATAAAATCCTTCAAATCCGGCTTGGATTAATTCCTCTTGAAGAAAGGATAAATCAAATAAAACATTATGGGCTACAAAATAAGCCCCGTCCAGCAAGGAAAAAACCTTCGCAGCAATCTCTGAAAAAACAGGGGCATTCTTCACCATTTCATCATTGATTCCAGTTAACTCTTCTATAAATATCGGAATGGATTTTTGGGGATTGATCAGTGACGAAAATTTCTCCGTTATTTGTCCATCTTCAATTACAACAGCGGCAAATTGAATAATTTTGTCGCCCTTCTTCGGAAGATTTCCGGTAGTTTCTAAATCGATTACAACAAATTTATTAGACATTTACATAACACCCCAAAGCTTCATTCCTTAAACGGTAACATAAAAAAATAAAAAATGAAAACAATTAATATATTCGCTATTCATTATAATAAAGTCCCATTGAAAAGAAAAATCCTCTAATAAAAATGGGCCAGGCAACAAGTCTGTTGATTGGCGCTCCAGGCACTTCGCTGCAATCAACAGGCCCGATAGCAGAAACAATCAATAAATAGAAAAATTGCCGAGAAAGATATTCTTTCTCGACAAACTGATCCCAAATAAAGGGGGGTTTTTTACATAATTGTATGTGCCGGTTCGGCATGAATAAGTTCTTTTATCCGGTTAAGTTCGTCCATAATCGCTACTTTTGGTTTATGGTAAGGGACTTTGTCTTCTGCAACAAGAGCATAGGAGATGATGATCACAATATCTCCAGGCTGTACGAGGCGGGCGGCTGCCCCATTTAAGCAGACAACACCAGACCCTCTTTCACCCGGGATGATATAGGTTTCAAGACGAGCTCCGTTATTGTTATTGACAATTTGCACCTTTTCGTTCGGCACCATGCCAACTGCGTCTAATAAATCCTCATCTATTGTAATGCTGCCAACATAGTTTAAATTCGCTTCTGTGACTGTTGCTCGATGGATTTTTCCGTTCATCATGTGGCGAAACATAAAATGTGGTTCCTCCTCTATTCAAGTGTCTACTCTATATCCAGAATGAGATTATCAATTAAACGAACCTTTGTAAATTTTACAGCAAGCGCTATGATTATCCTACCCTCTAATTTTTCCAGTGGTTTTAACTGAGGATAGGAATAAATCTCCGCATAGTCGACTACCCCAGACGAATTGCTCATAATCATTTCGTTCATTAAAATGATTAAACTGTTAGGGTTCCGTTCGCCTTGGTCAATTGCCTTTTTTGCTTCCTGCAGGCTTTTATACAAAACAACTGCCTGCTTTCTTTCTTCGGGCAGCAAATTGACATTACGAGAGCTTTTGGCCAGCCCGTCTTCTTCGCGGACAATATCCACCGCCACTACTTCTAGTGGAAAATTGAGATCGGAAACTAATCCTTCAATGACCGCCACCTGCTGCGCATCTTTTTTGCCAAAATAAGCCCTTGTCGGCATGACAATATGGAAAAGCTTAGACACAACTGTAGCGACGCCATCAAAATGACCAGGGCGCGATTTCCCGCATAACACATCGGTCCGAGCCTGGACAATGACTTTCACCGATGGTTCAGTTGGATACATTTCCTTGACTGTTGGGTGGAAAATGTAGTCGACATGTTCACATTCGGCCAGCGCCCGGTCTCGCTCAAAATCGCGAGGATATGTGGAAAAGTCCTCTGTTGGTCCAAATTGCAATGGGTTGACAAAGATACTTAGAACCACAATATCATTTTCCTGTCGGGCCTGCTTTATAAGAGTGAGATGACCTTCGTGAAGATATCCCATCGTTGGGACAAAGCCAATCGATTTACCCTCACTTTTTTGTTGGTTGATTTCAGTCTGCATCTCTTTTATGGTTGTAATAACCTTCATTCTTTACCTCCATATAAAACGAGCAATTGCTCTTCCTTCATGGTGTAGCTGTGCTTATCTTCAGGGAACTGTTTGTTTTTCACATCCTGGGCATACGCTTGAATCGATTCAATCATAAATGGACTTACAGAATGGTACTGTTTGACGAATTTAGGAACCCGTTCAACACCGTAGCCAAGAATATCATGATAGACAAGCACCTGGCCATCGACATCAATTCCTGCACCGATGCCAATTACCGGAATAGACAAGGCTTTTGTTACTTGCTCCGCTAACTGCTTTGGAACACATTCCAAGACGAGCGCGAATGCTCCTGCTTCTTCGCATTTTTTAGCGTCTTCAATTAACTTTTTTGCCGCATCTGCATCTTTGCCTTGAACCTTGTAGCCGCCTAATACACCGACTGACTGCGGTGTTAAGCCAAGATGGGCACACACTGGAATTCCCGCCCGCGTCAGGGCAGCAATATGTTCGATGACTTCATCCGCCCCTTCAAGCTTAACAGCATGTGCTCCGGTTTCCTGAATCAATCTGCCTGCATTCACTAATGTATCCCTGACCGATAAATGGTAGGTTAAAAATGGCATGTCCACAACAATGAATGTTTCTTTAGCCCCGCGCTTGACAGCTTTTGCATGGTGAATCATGTCATTCAATGTGACAGGGATAGTAGAATCATAACCAAGAACCACCATTCCGAGAGAGTCACCGACGAGAATCATATCTACGCCACCCTGTTCCGCTTGCTTTGCCGAAGGATAATCATAAGCCGTTAACATTACAATTTTTTCATTCTTTTCTTTCATCTTCAGAAAATCTGTCGTTTGCTTCATCCTTATTCCCTCCTTAAATTAGGGGAGAGGTGATAAAACAAATAAGAAGCTAAATAAAAAAATCCTTCTGAAGGCAGAAGGATTTTCGTTACTTTACTTCTTGTTCCATCCCTCTGTCCCGGTCCGTTTTACGGATCTAGGCAGATACCTTTTAGTTTTATAGACTTCCAAGGTGCAGTTCCTTCGGGATACTGCCCATAAAAATTATAGCAAATATTATCCATTCCGTACAGAATGAAATATTAGGATTATAGTTCTATATCAGCGGAATAAACATGGTGAATCACACCGGATGCATCTTCAATCTTTAAAACGCCTTCATCGGTAATCCCAAGGGCTTTTCCTTCAATGACACCTGTCAAGGTTCTAGCTTTGATCATTTTCCCAATACTTATGGCATAGCCTTCCCATAGCAGTTTAATTGGGTAAAAACCTTTTTCGAGGAAGAGCAAATATAATTTTTCAAAATGGGTAAAAATACTTCTTATGATGCTGGCCCGTGAAAGTGCATCTCCTTTTTCAATCAACAAAGAGCTTGCAATATTTTGCAATTCAGGTGGGAAATCATCCTTTGTCTGATTGACGTTCAAGCCCATCCCAATGATGATGGAATGAATCTGATCAGCCTCTGCCTGCATTTCAGTCAAAATGCCGGTTATTTTTTTCCCATTCAGCAAAATATCATTTGGCCATTTTATTTCCGGATTAAGGCCTGTCACTTCTTCGATTGCCTGGACAATAGCCACGGCTGTTAAAAGCGTTAACTGTGGCGCCTTTGTCAATGGAATATTAGGACGGAGGATAAGGCTCATCCAAATCCCTGTATATTTTGGTGAATGCCACGGGCGATTCATTCTTCCCCTGCCGGAAATTTGTTCCTCTGCTATTACAACTGTTCCCTCTGGCACATTTTCAGAAGATAATCTGTGGGCAATCTTTTGGGTTGATTCTACGGTTTCTTCGTAATGGATGTTTTTTCCAATAAACTCTGTAGTCAAGCCAAGTCTAATTTCATCGGCAGTAATTTTTTCAGGTGTTTTGATAATTCGATAGCCTTTTTTCCTGACCGCCTCAAGTTCAAAGCCTTCTTTTCTTAATTCCTCGATATGCTTCCAGACTGCCGTTCGCGAGCAGCCAATTAATTCAGCAAGAAATTGGCCGGATAAATAGGATTCACCAGCGTTGGTAAAGGAATCTAGCAATTTTTTTCTGATTTCTGACTGCACGCTTTCAGCCACTCCTTTATCTTTTCTTTTTCGTTTACAACTTCATCTTGCAAAACTGCATGTTCTATTCTAGTAAGCAGCTCTTTCAGCCATGGGCCACCTGCCTGTTCCCGCCAAGCCATTATGTCGCTTCCGGTCACAGCCAGTTCAGACCGCTGCTTGATAGGCAGATGGTCGTAAGTGTTTAACCAATACTTTACAGAGTCATAATCATTTATGCCTTTTAAAACAAGATAAAGCTTTTCTGCGGATCGAATTGTCTCGCTGCCAGCCGTATACAAATCGTAACGGGACCAATCTTTCATAAGTCTTTGTTTGGCATATAGCAAGATGTCCTGAATTTCTTTCATTTCCTTTACAGGAAGTCGCCAATTCCGAAGAAAAGCCTCGCTATCTTGTTGATTAAGTTCTAGACAATAAAGAAGCAATCCCCACATTTCTTTCTTATTTAACGAATCACATGGATAAGAAAGTAATTTTTCAATTTTCAATTCCTGCTTCTTGAGCCCAGGTAAATATTCAAAAACCTGCGTTTCAAGCAAAATCCTGAAAGCATTTTTTCGATTGTCGCCAGAGAGCAGCTTTTCAAACTCGGCTCTCTTCCTCTCAATAGCAATTTTTTTGAGCAGATGTGCATCCTTTTTTAAAGCTAGTAATGTTTCACCTGCAATTTGAAAAGAGAGCTGGCTGACAAAGCGTACCGCTCTCATCATTCTTAGGGCGTCTTCGCGAAAGCGTTCCTCCGGGCTTCCTACCGTTCGAATAACCCTTTCCTTAATGGCTGTTTGACCGTCAAAAGGGTCAATAATGCTGCCATGTGCATCCATTGCGATGGCATTCATGGTAAAATCCCTGCGCATCAGATCTTCGTTAAGATTGCGAATAAAGGAAACCTCCTTAGGCCTCCGAAAATCCTGATATTCTCCTTCGGTCCGAAAGGTGGTAATTTCATAAGAATTGTTTTTTAACAGGACAAGAACCGTTCCATGTTGAATACCGATATCAACAGTTTTAGGAAAAATGACTTTCACTTCTTCAGGTGTGGCTGACGTCGCAATGTCGACATCGCTAATTTTATTTCCAAGTAAATAATCCCTAACCGATCCGCCCACAAAATAGGCTTCATATCCGGCGGACTCAAGCCTTTTGATGACTGGAACAGCCGATAAAAAGGGTTCTTTCATATTTTTCTCACCTTATTTCAGCAGCTTAAAATAAAGCATTTCGTATTGCTCGACAATTTGCTCTGCTTTAAATTTCGTTTTAACTGTTACTTCTGACTGCTGTGAAAATTGCTGATGAAGAGCTCCATCATTCAATAGACGAATTGCTTTATCAGAAATATCCCCGATATCACCGACGTTACAAGTATAGCCCGTTTTGCCGTTCTCAATAACCTCAGGGATCCCTCCTACATTGGTTCCAATCACCGGCACTCCGCAGGCCATTGCCTCTAGGGCAACAAGACCGAAGCTTTCCTTTTCCGACAATAGGAGCATCAAATCACTGATGGAATATAACTCTTCGAGGTTTTCTTGTTTTCCTAGGAAAATGACTTGATCCTCTAATCCAAGCTGTCTGACTTGCTTGCAAAGGATGGTCATTTCGGGTCCATCCCCGACTAGCAACAATTTCGCCGGCATCACAGCGGAAATATTGGCAAATGTTTTCACCACATCCTGGACGCGCTTGACGCCGCGGAAATTGGATACATGTATAATGACCTTTTCATCTTCCCTTATCCCAAATTCAGCTCTTAAATGGTTGGAATCTGTTTTTTGATATACTCGGTCATCAATAAAGTTATATACTGTTTCAATTTGCTTGTCAGGATTGATAACCTCATATGTCTGCTGGACTAATGCATTTGAAACAGCCGTCACCGCATCTGACTTTTCAATGCCAAATTTTATTGCATCTGTGAGGGACGGATCATACCCAAGCACGGTGATGTCAGTACCGTGCAGGGTGGTGACTATTTTTATATCCCTTCCTGCCATTTGCTTTGCCAAAATAGCGCACACCGCATGCGGGATAGCATAATGGACATGGAGCAGATCCAGTTTCTCACGATTGGCCACTTCTGCCATCTTACTGGCGAGAGCGATATCATAGGGCGGAAATTGAAAAACCGAATATTGGTTTACCTCTACCTGATGATAATAGATGTTATGATAGATTTTGTTCAGCCGAAATGGGATGCTTGATGTTATGAAATGAATCTCATGCCCCTTCTCAGCCAGGAGTTTTCCCAATTCTGTCGCGACAACCCCGGAACCTCCGACAGTCGGATAACAGGTAATGCCAATTTTTAATTTTTTCATACGTTAATCTCCCAGCAAATCACGGTTCAATAGAATAGGAACCTTTGTTTTAAAGCCTTCCGCATATGTAACATTGACCAGCTTCCCAAACATTCTTTCTCTTGCCTCGACGGTTTCAATATAACCATTGACAAGAGGTGTGTCGTAGCTTGTATCTGTCCGGTCGAACTGACTTTTATAGGATTGTAATGCCGCTATTTTTTTCTCCATGGACATGGAAATGTCGACAGTAAAGTCCGGCTTATGAAAGCCATTTATCATATAAAAATACAATCTATTTACCCGATGGGGCTCGCTAGATTCTGTTTCATATTTTTTTATTGCCGCCGAAAAAACCGCCTCTTCGACGAGACGGGCACAATTCCCATGATCCGGATGACGATCTTCCAAAAAAGGAGCAAACACGAGTTTCGGCTTATGTTGACGAATGATATCAGCTATCTTTCGTATGTATTCATCCTTTAAATATAACCCTCTATCAGGAAACCCAAGTGAGGTCCGGTATGAGACCCCTAAAACATCTGCAGCCTTAGCCGCTTCCGCTTTCCTTAGTGCTACATTTCCGTTAGAGGAAAGATCCGCATCCGTTAAATCACATATTCCAACCCGATACCCTTCTGCTGTTAATTTTGCAATTGTGCCTGCCATGCCGATTTCGACGTCATCGGCATGGGCCCCAAATGCAAGAATATCAAGTGATTTACCTTGCATGTCCTTCACCAACTTTGATTATTTTAGTCCAAAATATTTTCCAGCCCGTACACAAAGCTGTTATGTTTCATAACCGTTTCAACAGCGACCTTTACACCGGACATAAATGATTCTCGGTTATAGGAATCATGGCGGATGGTTAAGGTTTGTCCGTCTGAACCGAATAATACCTGCTGATGGGCAATCAGCCCAGGCAAGCGGACAGAATGGATATGCATCCCGTCAAATTCAGCACCGCGTGCTCCTGTTATAGTTTCTTTTTCATTTTCATGACCTTGTTTTTTCGCTTCCCTGACAGCCGATATCATTTCAGCAGTTTTAACTGCTGTACCGGACGGGGCATCTAGCTTTTTATCATGATGCAATTCAATAATTTCAACATCACGAAAATATTTTGCCGCAAGCTGCGAAAATTTCATCATTAGCACCGCTCCTATTGCAAAATTTGGAGCGATAATACAGCCTAATTCCTTTTCCTTGCAAAGGCGCTCTAATTCTTCAAGATTTTCTTTTGAAAAACCAGTCGTACCTACCACAGGCCGCACATTATAGCTAAGTGCTGTTTTGGCGTGCAGCATGCCAAACTCTGGCGTTGTTAAGTCGATTAGTACATCTGCCTGAACATTTTGTAAACACTTTTCAATATCGGTATAAATGGGAACGTTATGTATCGATTGAAAACCCTCAATGTCGCTAAGCATCATTCCATCATATTTATGGTCAAGGACAGCCACTAGGTTAAAGTGTTCAGCTTTTGCCGCAAGCTTTACTGCTTCACTGCCCATTCGACCTCTAGGACCTGCGATCATTATATTAATCTGCTCCATTTTTTCTCACTCCATATTTTCCTGATTTTTTCTTGTCCAACGATCCTTATCCCGTGTATTAAACTTGTTCATCACATAATCATGCGCTTTTTCCAAATCAATGTTTAAGGAATTGGCAAGACAAATTAACACAAACAAAAGGTCGCCAAGCTCCTCATCAACAGCTTTCTCGCTTTCTGTTGATTTCTTCGGTTTCTCGCCATAATAATGGTTGATTTCCCGTGCCAGTTCACCTAGCTCCTCTGTCATTCTTGCGAGCATTGCCAAAGGACTAAAATATCCTTCTTTAAATTGACTTATATATGCATCAACTTCTTCTTGAAGTTCTTTCATTGTCTTCCCATTAGCCAAACATTATCACTCCAAACGATGCTGTTATTTGTCAGGCAGGCATGCTCCTGCTCACTATTTTATGTTAGCTAAATTATGGCTGATTTACAAATGTTTTCACCGGAATGATTGGAATTCGCTGGCCAGATTGCCCAACAATAAATTATTCGATATAATTAAATCCGCCATTAGAAAGAAAAATATGGATGAGGAGGAAGGATATGATATTTAACCTTAAAATAAAAAATATACTTTTTATCCTGCTTGGAGCAGCGATATTTTCATTTGGACTAGTTCATTTTAATATGCAGAACAAATTGGCGGAAGGCGGCTTTACGGGGATCACGCTTTTGTTATTTTTCCTTTGGAAATGGGATCCGTCGTATACCAACTTGATTTTAAATATCCCGCTATTTTTTATAGGATGGAAGCTACTTGGCCGTAATGCCTTTTTTTACACACTAATTGGGACAGTCAGTGTGTCCGTCTTTCTATGGATTATTCAGCGCAACGCGATTGACATGCCATTAAATCATGACTTAACGCTCGCTGCCTTGTTTGCTGGAGTTTTTGCCGGTATCGGATTAGGAATCATCTTCAGGTATGGCGGCACAACTGGTGGCGTTGATATTATTGCCCGACTCGTCCAAAAATACTTTGGCTGGAACATGGGCAAAACGATGTTTCTGTTTGATGTCTGTGTCATCACCCTCTCCTTAATCACCTATTTGAATTACAAACAGGCGATGTATACCTTGGTTGCCGTTTTTGTTGGGGCCAGGGTAATTGACTTTATTCAAGAAGGTGCCTACTCAGCAAGAGGCGCGATGATTATTTCCGAGAAAAACGATGAAATTGCCGCTAAAATTATGGAGGAGATGGAACGCGGTGTTACAGCTCTGAAAGGTTTCGGTTCCTATACAAAAAATGAACGGGACGTCCTATATTGTGTGGTCGCTAAGAATGAAATTATGCGTTTGAAAAATTTGATTACTTCAGTCGACCCGCATGCATTTATCTCCATTTCTATCGTCCATGATGTCCACGGGGAAGGCTTTACGCTGGATGAAAATAAAATGCCGATAACAGACTAATAGGCTGACTCGGGAACGAGTCAGCCTTTTCTGATTAATCTTCACTTCGATTCATCCCAGTAAAAATTAATACTAATCTAAGTAATTCCAGAACGGCAACAGCTGCCGCTGCTACATAAGTAAGGGCTGCCGCGTTTAAAACCTTGCGGGCCTCCCTTTCCTCGCCGCTGCCGACCAATCTAAGAGAGGCAATTTGGTTCATGGCCCGGCTTGAGGCGTTAAATTCAACAGGAAGAGTTACGATTTGAAAAAGTACAGCCGCTGCCATACAAATAATTCCT
Organism: Neobacillus sp. PVCKKU3; assembly: GCF_058323225.1. Taxonomy (NCBI): domain Bacteria; kingdom Bacillati; phylum Bacillota; class Bacilli; order Caryophanales; family Bacillaceae; genus Neobacillus; species Neobacillus sp. PVCKKU3. The sequence goes on along the minus strand of NZ_JBLVQN010000010.1, from coordinate 99,062 downwards.
AACAGCAGCATTCCTGACAGATGGGCAAATATGCCGATCATGATAAGAATCCATGAGGCATTTGAACCAAGGTTTGCAACTGGAACTAAGGCATGTCGAAACCGCAAAAATGCATATCCTTGAGCATCCTGAATGGCATGTCCGCATTCATGAGCCGCAACTGCTGCCGCTGCAATGGAATGTCCGTGGTAATTTTCTGGTGACAAACGAACGGTTTTGCTTCTTGGGTCATAATGATCGCTTAAAAATCCACGGCCTTCTTCTACGGCAACATTATATAAACCGTTGGCATTCAATATTTCCCTCGCCACTTCTGCACCTCTACGATATGTTGAGGTAGAAACTCTAGAATACTTTGTAAATGTACTTTTTACTTTCCACTGTGCCCATAAAGGAATCAGAATGATGAAAGCAAAATATAGCAAATACATGATGAAACCTCCTAAGAGAGCTCTATGATGATTTACATTTTAGTAAAAGGGCTTAGAGGCGTCAATCTTTATGCTCTCTGGACCGGCCTTTTCTAACATCCTTTTCCCCTTGGTACTTCCTCCAGCCGACATAAGATAATGTCGCAATGATAATACTCCCTGTTGAAATGATCACCCACCAAAGGGAAGGATCGGCCTCATCATCCTCTATATTGGCAAATAAATTCTGCAGGTCTGTATCAAGTTTATCCAGCTCTACCCGGCCTTGTGAATCAGTTAAAACTTGAGAGCGATATTCATCAATAAATTTGATACGTGCATCTAATCTTTGTATATTTTCCACAGGAACATCAATTTTCATACTTGGGTAAATGACGTTATAGAGAGATAAAAACGTATTAAAACTTGCATGAAAGTTCGCAGAATTACCGTTCACAGCCGCTTCCCTGGCTTGATGGAACGCTGTCATGATCGGACCTTCCATCTCCGTCCATAGGGGCTGATGACTTGTGGCAATCGCATCCATAACCAGCCTGAATTTCGTCAACTTATTAATACGTTCCTCATGTTTCATATCTGGACTTACTGCTGCTTCCATTGCTTCGTCATGGGAAGTGTTAATGATTCGAACCTCATCCATTGTTAATGGCTGTCCGGTGACTGTCACACCTTTAAACTGATCAGAAAAATAATCAAGCAACTTCCTGGCGTCATCATATCTATGAAACTTGACCATTTGAAGAGCTTCATCGGAAATGTCATCAAGCCGCTCCATCGGGGATTGTCCTTCCGCATATACTGATATCGGCATTAGTAAACATATAATTGCTAATAACAGGAACTTCTTTATATTCACTAACCTTGTCCCCCTTTTCGTTACTAATAAAATGTATGAAAGGGTGGACAAGGTTAGACCATAATTTACAGTATTGAATTATTTAATTTCAAGTTTAAAACTTTTTTGGCGGATACATAGGTAATAGGCAATTCCAATGGAAAGAATGGACAGCCAAAACGTAAAGTAGCCGATTTGCGGGATATAGCGGTCAAGCATTTGATAGCTTGGCAGCATAAAGAAAACATAATCGATGATATCGTTATGCAGTGTCCAAATTGCAGTCACTACTAAATGCCATAGTTTGAGACGATAAAACGGTGAGAATAACAGTCCTTGGACTGCCATGGCAAAATGAGAGAAAATCAACATAAAACCGACTGGATCCAATTCCCCTTGAACAACAAAAACAAGGATATTCATCACGACAGCCCAAATTCCATATTTAAAAAGTGTGACAATCGCCAGTGCTTCCATCAGCGGCCAATTTTTTCTCAATAAAAAGGCAATAAGAACAAAGACAAAAAAGAGACTTGCAGTGGGACTGTCCGGTACAAAAATTAAAAATATAGCCGGGGTATTCTCCAACTGCCATCCATACCAATAATACCCATAGATTGTTCCTGCTATATTGACAATTAATAGCAATTTAAGAATCGACCGATTGGCCAAAAGAGGGTAAATCCAGCGCACAACGACTCCCCTTCCATTATTCGTTTTTAGTTTGCTACAGAATATACAAAAAAGCTGACGTAATCCCGTCAGCTTTTATAGTGCAGCATTATTTTGCGCCAAGACCCGCGATAAATTCAGATAGCTTCTTCAGCTGTTCGTCATCACCTTTAAAGATACCTGGAGGCATTTTGCCGCCTTTACCTTCTTTTGCAATCTTAGCAATTTCTTCAGGTTTTAAACCTGTACCGATCAAGGTTGGTGCACCGGCACCGCCTTGAAGATTTTCACCGTGACATGTTATACACGTGTTATCTTTAGCGATTTGATATCCTTCTGAAGACTTATCAATATCGACTTTTTCAACGATTTTCCCTTGACGTTCAGCAGCTTTCCAGTCATGTGTAGCTACAGATTGCCAAGTTAAAAACACAGTTGCAGCCAATGCCAATAACATAGCTCCTGTTGCAATTGGACGCTTACTTGCACGGCGTTCCGGTCCATTATCAAGGAATGGAGCCAATAATAATCCTCCAAAAGCAAGTCCTGGGATAATCATTGCACCAATAACCGTATATGGCCCAGATGCGTAAGTATACTTTAACAATTGGTACAAGAATAAGAAATACCAGTCTGGTAATGGAATATAACCTGTATCCGTCGGGTCCGCAATCCTTTCAAGCGGAGCCGGATGAGCAACGGTTAAACATAAAAAGCCAACCAGGAAAACTGCACCTATCATCCATTCTTTCAAAAGGAAGTTAGGCCAGAACGCTTCAGTTTTGCCAGGGTATTCTGAATAATCTTTAGGAAGTTTCGGTTTTCGTGATTCAGGTGCAACTACACGTGAATCACCGACAAACTTCATACCTTTACCGCGATGCATTGAGCAATCCCCTCCTTTTTCATCGTAATATGATAACTTTCTAGTTTAGATTAGAATTTGAATCATAGCGGTCCAGAAATACCTTGTCTGCGAATCATGACAAAGTGTGCTGCCATTAAACCAAATAATACTCCAGGCAGGAAGAATACATGAATCGCAAAGAAACGGGTTAATGTCTGCGCACCGACAATGGTTTCATGTCCGGATAACAGAATTTTAACATAGGAACCGATAAACGGCGTCGCTTCGGCAATTTGCAAACCTACCTTAGTTGCAAACAATGCCTTCATATCCCAAGGTAAAAGGTAGCCTGTAAAACCTAAGCCAAGCATGACGAAGAAAATCAGTACTCCGACAATCCAGTTTAATTCACGAGGTTTTTTATAGGCTCCTTGGAAAAAGACCCGAAGCGTATGTAAAAACATCATAACTAATACCAAGCTTGCTCCCCAGTGGTGCATTCCACGGACAATTTGTCCGAACGCTACTTGGTTTTGCAGATAAAAAACAGATTCCCATGCGTTTTTGATGTCCGGCACATAATACATAGTTAAAAACATACCGGAAAGAATTTGAATTACAGTAACGAAAAATGTCAGACCGCCAAAGCAATAGACAAACGCAGAAAAATGATGGGCAGGGTTAACATGCTCTGGCACTTCATGGTCTGCGATATCGCGCCACATAGGCGTAATATCTAAACGTTCATCTACCCAATCGTAAATTTTGTTTAACAATGATTACGCCTCCTTCCGTGGTTTTGCTTTTCCTAAGTATAGGAAACCGTCTTTTTCTTTGTATGGATATACATCTAGCGGGTGAAGTGGTGGTGTACCTGGAATGTTGGTTCCATCCTTCGTATAACGGCCGTAGTGGCACGGACAGAAGAATTGTTCCGGATGTTCCTTGTCAGAATTCCAGTTAACGGTACAGCCCAAATGTTTACATACTGGCGACAGTGCAATAATCTTATCTCCGTCCTTGTAAACCCACGCAGATTCGGTTACTTCTGACTCATACCAAGCATCTTTCTGCTTGAATGTGAAGTCTACACGAACTGGTTCGTCAGTAAGTTCTGACACTTTTTTCGGAGTTGCGATGAAATCACCGCCAGCTTCGGCTTTTAACACTGGGTCAACTGCAAATCTTACCATTGGCATTAACATGCCGGCAGCCATGAAACCGCCTACACCTGTTAATGTGTAGCTTAAGAATTGACGTCTAGAAACGCGCTCTTTACTCATGATTATCCCCCCTCTATTCACGAAGTAAGTCCAGCGGACATTAATTAAACACATATAAAACTAGGACATAACAATGATATATCAACTTCTGAGTAAGGTCAATATCAATACTGTTTTAAAATAAGGTTTATGCATAGTTTTTACGCTTTTTGATGCCACTTTTGTGTAAAAAGTGTTAGAAGCTGTTTTACTTGGCTGTCCATCATTTTTAATTTTTGCGAATCATTCATCTGTTCGAGAGGTATCGAGGGAACCCAGATTACAGCACCATCAAGCTCGTTTTCACGTGTTCTCCATTCGATATCCGAGGTAATATAAAATACATGTTTAAATTCAGCCTCTAATATGTTCACCTCCCAATTCTTTAATTCGCCTAAAACTTTTTCGCCTGAATCACTTTTTAAATATGTAAATGGCGGGAATAGCAAAATTCTTCCTGTAAATTGTCTTTCGAGATGAGTGGTCAACAGGCCAATAAATTCGGCAGCTTCTGCTGATTCTTTCATCTCCCCGCCAATGGCTACCGAATATAGCGGTACAACAGCGGTATCGACGTACTCCTTCGCATTTAAGTAGGTCTCAACCTCTTGGGATATCCATTTCATCTATGTTACACCAACCTTTATTCATCTACCCCTATATTATCATTATTTCCTAAAACTTTAAAAGAAAATAAAACTTCTAAAAAAATTTGTTTAAAATAACAAAAAAAGCTGCAGCTAGATTTAAAAAAAAGAAGTCTGCTTAGCGCAGGCTTCCTTTTGGTTCGGTTGCTTTTAATTTATTTAGTTGTTTGGTTAATCGTTCAAAAGCGGGGCGGTCTTGTTTATCTAGGGCCTCATCTATTAATTGGAGGAGTTTTTCCCGCTGAAAGCGTTCGATACTGTTTTGCAAAAATTGCTCTGCTACGATTCCATCCTTCTCATTTACCTGGAGGTGTTTCGGAACGTATGGATTCTCCTCCAAAACAGCTGCATACTGGTGTGCTTGATTAGAAGCATGAAAATTTAATTGAATATAAATGTCCTCATCGCGATTCAAGCGAATATCATGGAAGGACTTTTCGGCATCTGTGGTCATCACATTTTCTTTATAAAAGCGGAATGGCACTTTATCCACACAATGAGTCGACATGATCAGGCCGCGCGGACAATATTGGGCCTGCTCCACAAAATGAACTTTTTCCATAAGCTGATCGTGACTCATTAAATAATTTAGAATCCATACACATTCTCTTCTTTTTAATTGATAATGATTTAAAAACCAGCGTATAAAATCCTTCTTCTCGTTGACAGAAACAGGGGTTGCCATAGTCGTATTCCCTCCTCTGCATATTCATCTTTTTTGTTTTATTTATTCTTCAAATTCGCCAAGACGTTCAAGCACATCCAGATACTCGCTGTTGGTTGGATCAAATGCGAGCAGTTGTTTAAAAATTTCGGCGGCAGGGGTGGTTTTTCCTTCTTCCATTAGAAAATATCCATAATCCTGTAAAAAAGTTTCGTTATTCTTAAAAAAAGTATATGCACTTTCATATTTGTCTAATGCTTTTGAATATGACTCTAACTTTTGATAAGCAAGGGCTGAGTCCCATAAAAGCTGAGGCTCTTCGTCGTCGGTCATTCCAAGATCTGATAGAAGAAGTAAAACATCCTCAAAGCGCTCTTCCTGTAAAAACAGCTTATTTAACACCATTACAGCCTGAGTGAATCCGGGGTCCAAAACAAGTGCTTCCCGCAAATATTGTTCAGCCTCGGGAAGTTTCCCTAGCTTGGCGGCAATTTGACCACCATAGAAAAATAAATCTTTATTAAACTCGTCAATTTTAATGCCCTCTTGAACAATCCGGAGGCTATTTTCAAGCTCTTCCTCCCGCTCATATGCCTTTCCAAGAAGTAAGTAAAGCGAATGATATTCCGGATCTAGTTCTTTTAATTCTATAAACTTTTCAATAGCTGTCCGGTTGTAGCCTGCCTGCAGGGCTGTGAAAGCGTAACCAAAAAGTGTGTTTATTTCTAATTTCTCTTCAAGTGCTTTGTCGTAATAAACTAATGCTTCTTCAAAAACGCCGGATGCACTTAACAGGTCTGCCATTCGGGCATAGATGTTAACACCGGCAACTTCAGTTGTCTCCTTAAGAACCTTTTCATAGGCATTTAATGCTGCTGTTACTTCCCCTTGCTCACTGTAAAGCTCGCCTAGTGCAAAATCAATGATGATTTCATTTGGTAAGATTTCCTTTGCTTTTAAGAGTTTATTTTCACAAACTTCATATAATCCTTGCAGCTGATAAAGATCAGCCATGAGCAGCAAGCTTTGCGCATAATGAACATCAAGTTCGGAGATTCTTTCCAAAACAAGAATGGCTTCTTCCTCTTCACCTGCTTCAATCAGAATTTCACCAAGAAGAATCAGCAGTTCTCCTTCTTCAGGATAGCTGTTTAACAAATTCTCTACCAAGGCCCTAGCTTCATCGAGAAAACCATATTGGAATAACTCTTCACCAAGAAGAAATTTCTCCTCTGGCATACCGCTTTGTAGTACAACATTATATTCATTTAAGGCCTCTTTATGTTGGCCGTTTTCTAACATCGTAATAATTTTCTTGATTCGCTCCATTGACAAATACCTCTCCCGTTTACTTACAAGGAAAAAAACGATGGTGTTCGCACCTTTACATATTCTCCATATCCTGGTTTAAATAATACCTCTTTCCCAGAACGGACGATTTTTCCCTTGTGTACTGTGATTGCTAGTCTATCACCATAATAATGAAATAAAGCAGCTTCATCAACATTGATGATTTCCCTGGACTTTTCATATAGATTATAGCTTAGTTCTGTCCCGTTCATCAGGCTGCCTTTATGCGGAAATAAACCAATCTTATTTAAAACAGTTGCTGAGAGCGGTATGTTTTCTTCTAATTCCTCTAATAGGGCCGGTATTTTTTCCTTTTCCATTATAGTTAACCATTTCGACAGAACGGCCTTTGCTTCCTTCTTTTCTGTTGAAGAAAAAATTGGAATTAACGGGCAATTGTAGGGAAATAACGCTTCTCTAATCCATCCCCATGGTACAGACGCTAATTCATCAGGGTTATCCAAATCAACAAAAATGGCAGGCACTTTTTCTTTTTTACATTTGCGGATCATTGAAGGGGTAATCAGTCGCATTGGTATTTTTACCCCTATTAGATAATCAATTGGGCTGCTGCTGAGGGCAACTTTCAGTTCATTGATTTTATCGGGTATTTCCTCTGCAAAGGAAGCCTGTACATAAGTGAATAAGGTAGTGGAGCCTTTGGAAAGAAAGTAATCAATCATCCATTTTTTCATGTCTTGAAACGAGTTTTTCAGTGGAATGTTTGAATTCAACAGGACAAATGAAGGGGTCATGATATATGGTTCTAGGTCCATTTTAATATGACGATAGTACTTAAAATTTGATTGGATGGAAGCAATCCGGTTGTCTTGTATGAACAACGAGCACGTTTTTAGCTCTTTCCTTTTTAGGATATTGGCATTTTCAATGATATACGCCATCCTCTCACCCTTTTCATCTGTTTAAGACAAGCTATGCGGATTTTTGAAAAAGTATGATAGGGCATGAGGCTTAAAAAGGAAAAACTGCCCCGGAAGGCAGCTTTTTAGTGAATTAGACTTTCTAAATGTGAAAAGAAATTGGGATAGGAGACGGCGATTGCTTCTGGGTTATCCAGGGTGACCTCACCTTCACAAAGGAGAGAAGCGATAGCAAGCATCATACCGATTCGATGGTCCCCGTGACTGGACACTACTCCGCCATGAAGTTTGGTTCTGCCGTGAATAATCATCCCATCCTCTGTTGCTTCGATGTCCGCACCTAGTTTCTTCAGTTCATGAACAACTGTATCAATCCGGTTAGTTTCCTTTACCTTTAACTCCTCTGCATCCTTTATGACCGTTTGACCTTCGGCCTGTGTGGCAAGAAGAGCAATGACTGGAATTTCGTCGATTAATTTAGGAATTAACTCTCCCTCGATTACTGTACCGTTTAAGCTTGATGTTCTGATCACAAGATCACCCGCTGGCTCAAAGGAATCATCCTCGGTCTGGATAATCTCTAGTTCAGCGCCCATGTTTTTCAGAACCTCAATGATCCCTGTCCGGGTCGGATTTAAACCTACGTTTTTCAGAACGATTTCACTATTTGGCACAACAGCGCCGGCAACTAGGAAAAAAGCCGCAGAAGATATGTCTCCCGGCACATTTACGCTTGCTGCAGACAGCCTTTGTCCCCCTTCTACCCTAATGGTTTGACCTTCTTTAGAAATCTTTCCGCCAAACTTACGAATCATTCTCTCGGTATGATCACGAGTATCGGCCGGTTCTAAAATCGTCGTTTCGCCTTCGGCCTGAAGACCGGCGAGAATTAGTGCTGATTTTACCTGTGCACTTGCAACTGGAAGTTCGTAATGAATAGCATTTAATTTGCCACCTCTTATGGAGATGGGAGTAAATGCTCCATTTTTCCGACCGTCGATGGCCGTACCCATTTTCGATAATGGACCTGTTACTCTGGTCATAGGTCTTTTCGCTATCGACTCATCACCCACAAGTGTAGAGAAAAATGGTCTGCCCGCTAATATTCCCATTAGTAATCGTATGGTTGTGCCGGAATTGCCCACATTTAAAACTTCGTCAGGCTCGGTTAAGCCTTCAAAACCTTGGCCTAGAATGCGGAGTTCTCCGCCATTTTCTTCAATGGTTACTCCGAGTTTACGAAAACAGGAAATGGTGCTTAGGCAATCATCACCTGGTAAGAAATTCGTGACCCGCGTTTCTCCGTGGGCAATCGAACCAAACATGACAGAACGATGGGAGATTGATTTATCCCCTGGAATCGTTAATTCACCGGTTAAACTTTTTTTGTTTGTTGCTAGCTTTAATGAAGTCATGTCATCACCTTTTAATTTAAATCTTTTTAACTCCCATTGGAGGTGGAGTAGTTTGTATAAGTAAGAATACACTTCTCGGCTCTTTGCCTGTCTCCTTCTGTTTGAAAACTAATGACAAGGACTCCGATAATATCCTCACGTGTTTCAAGGATACGAATATTTGTGATACTGATATTTTCCTTCGCCAAATAACCGGTCACTTCAGAAACAATCCCGGGAACGTCTGGAATATCAACATATAAATCATAAAAGGCTGGGATTGCACCCTTTTCTTTGATTGGCAGGCCGTCCCGATATTGTTTAGCCTGATAGAAATATTGATAGATTTCCTTTTCGTTACCTGTTTGGAGTAATTCCTTTACCCCTTCCATTTCTTCCTGCCACTGATTTAATAAAGCAATTAGATTTTCCCGATTATGCAGCAAAATATCCTTCCACATATTTGGACTGCTGGAGGCAATCCTGGTAATGTCTCTAAAGCCTCCTGCCGCAAGACGGGGGATTAGGGATTCTGATTCAGACAATTTTTCTGTCTGGCGGACAATGGATGCGGCAATTATATGCGGAAAGTGACTGACAATGCCTGTCAGATAATCATGGTTTTCAGGTGTTATTGTCAAAAACTTTGCCTTTGTTCCTTTTAACCAGCCCTTAAGCTCGTCTACCTTGTCTATATCGACCATTTCTTCGGGGGTTAAAAGATAAAAAGCATTTTCAAACAAGATATCCTTCGCAGCTGAAACACCACTTTTATGCGACCCCGCCATCGGATGACCACCAATGAAGGTGATTCCCTTCTCCCTTAAATCAGCAGCATTTTCGACGATTATCTTCTTTGTGCTGCCCGTATCAGTAATAATGACATCCGGTTTTAATGGTAATGTGGAGAGAGCCTTTAATATCGTTTTCGAATCATTTACAGGTGCGGAAACGATAATTAAATCAGCATTCTGTGAGCCATCGGGAATATTCTCCGCTGTTTCATCAATGACACCCAGCATTTTGGCAAGTCTGACCTGTTCTCTATTAATATCAAATCCAATAATGGTCGATTCCGGATGCTCCTTTTTTATACAAAGCGCCAGCGAGCCCCCGATTAACCCTAATCCAATAACAAAAACCCGGCCTTTCAATGGATCACTCCCCCTAAAACAAAAAGCGTAAGGCGCCTTTCTATCGGCGCCATATGCTGGACAATTTTCTTAGGCACTGCTGTTTATTTTTCTGAAAGGAATTGCTCTAGAACCTTAATTAATCCTTCATTTTGTTCAGGAGAGCCTACTGTAATTCTAACAGCTGTTGGAAAACCAAGTGCTTTACCGGAGCGGACAATATAGCCTCGTTCTAACAGATACTGAAATACCTCATTCGCATCTACTTGAAAATCGATTAAAACGAAATTTGTTTGGGATGGATAATATTTCAGGCTGTTGTTCTTGCAAAATTCGTAATATTGAGCAAGACCCTGTCTATTTTTTTGCTTGCATTGTTCGACAAACTCTTGGTCAGAAAGAGCTTCAGCTGCGGCAAGCTGCCCTAATGAGTTTACGTTAAATGGTTCTCTGGCTGGCTCAAGCGCTTTGATAATGCTGCTATTGGCAATCCCATAACCGACACGGAGCGCTGCTAAGCCATAAATTTTTGAAAATGTCCTTAGCACAATCAAGTTCGGATACTTCTGTGCGAGACTGGTGGAATCATAGTAATCCTCCGCCACCACATATTCATAGTAGGCTTCATCAAGTACGACAAGAATATGTTCAGGAACTTGATCAAGGAATGGGATTAGTTTATTTTCCGGTATATATGTACCAGTTGGATTGTTCGGACTGCACACCCAAATAACATTGGTTTGATCATCAATGGCCGTCAAAAATCCCTCTAAATCATGCTCCCCATCAATGTCAGGCACCTCTTTAATGACAGCCCCTTCAATTACAGCGTTGTGCTTATATTGGGAAAACGTATGGGTCGACATGATCGTGCTGGCACCTGGATGCAGGAGCGCCCTTGAAATCATCTGGATTAAGTTATCTGAACCGTTTCCAAGGATAATTTCCTCCTCGCCCACTTGTAGGAAGGAAGCAAGCTTTTCTCTTAAAATTGTGGCATACCCATCAGGATAAATAGCAAGGCTTGTCGAATTTTCTTTTAGTGCTGAAAGAGCCGCTTGTGAACATCCAAACGGATTTTCATTCGAAGCCAGTTTAATAATTTGCTCTAAATTATATTGTCTTTTTACTGATTCAATGGATTTCCCTGGTTGATATGGTGTAAGAGTTAATAATTGTTCTTTCCATCTCATGATCATTTACATCCTTTCTGTATTTTTCTAAAATGGACAGAGCCCTATAATGACAAGCTGCTGCCTAAGTCTGGTCTAAGTACCACTGCATCCTTTAAATAGACATGAATGATGTCTTTTTGGGAAACAGATGTGTTGACGTGCATCATGATTCTTACGCACATTTTTAAAGAACCTGGAACAGGAATCTCTCTCATGCATACGACCGGAACATATGTCCAGCCAGCGAAATTACGCAATGCTTTTGCCGGAAAAACGGCATTGACATCCTCAGTTGTAGAAATAAAAACGGATGCGACGGAGTCCGGCTCGATATGATTGACCTCAATCAATTTTGCCAAAAGCTCCTCGGTTGCAGATACAATTGCTTCTTCCGTGTTTGCGTCAACCGTTGTCGCTCCTCTCACCCCTCTAATCATGGCTAAACTCCCCCTTCGCTTTAAAACTTCCTGAGTCTTTCAAGAATATCAGCATCATTTACTTCTTGAAGTACCGGTTTCCCTATTTCTTCGAGGAATACAAAATGAATTGTTTCCCCAACGGACTTTTTGTCCTGTTTCATTTTGGTTACTAATTTTTCAAGAGATAAATGATCAGGTATATTGGTTTGATACCCCAGCCTTTCAACCCATTGGATGAATTCTGGCAATGGAAAAGAGAGCCCTCTATACTCGATACTGAGCTTTAAGGCAAACACCATCCCAATCATGATCGATTCACCATGAGTGAAATTCCCATAGCCCATTTCCGCTTCAATGGCATGACCCAATGTGTGCCCGAAATTCAAAAAGGCACGGACGCCTGTTTCCCTTTCATCTTGACTGACAAATTCATTTTTAATCCGAATTCCTTTTGTTAATGACTTGGATAATTCCTCCAGTGTTAGGGAATTTAAATCCTCTATATTGGAGGAAAGCCATTGATAAAAATAAGCATCATTGATAAGTGCATGCTTAATCACTTCCGCGAATCCCGAGCGAATCTCCTGGATCGGCAGAGTCTTAAGCAATTCCAAGTCATAAAAAACAGCCTCTGGCTGATAAAAAGCGCCGATCATATTTTTGCCAAGCGGGTGATTAATGGCTACCTTACCGCCTACGGCACTATCGTGTGCAAGGATTGTGGTTGGTATCTGAATAAATGGAATTCCTCTCATAAAAGAAGCCGCAACAAATCCTGACAGGTCTCCAACAGCACCCCCGCCCAAGGCTAATACGATGGATTTCCGGTCAAGACGGTTCTCAAGTGCGGTTGATAAGGCATTATAATAGACCTCAAAGGTTTTAGCCTTCTCACCCTTCGGAGCAGTAAAAACAGTCGTTTTGAATGGTTCTAAGACGGCCAGAAGCTTCTCTAGATGAAGCCCTGCAACTGTTTCATCCGTGATAATGAATAGTTTTGTCAATTTAGGAAAGTGATGCGTTAAAAACGGGCCGATGTCTTGAAGGGTTCCTTCTCCTACAAAGACAGGATAGTTTTTTGACTTTGTAAGGATTTGAATTGTGTCCATTAGAAATCCCTCGCATAGGCACGCTGCTTATCGATTTCTGCCGCAAAGGTGTCGAAACGGTCGCTGTAAAATTGCTCTACTAACGCGTTTGCAAGCTCCCAAGCTACGACACTTTCCGCCACCACAGCAGCCGCTGGAACGGCACAGCTGTCGGAACGTTCAACGCTGGCTGAAAACGGTTCTTTTGTTTCAATATCAACGCTCATTAACGGTTTATAAAGGGTCGGAATCGGCTTCATGACACCGCGGACAACAATTGGCATACCTGTTGTCATTCCGCCTTCAAAACCGCCTAGCCGGTTTGTCAAACGGCGGTAGCCCTGCTCTTTATTCCAAGCTATTTCATCATGGACTTGACTGCCTGGTTTAGAGGCTGCTTCAAAACCAATGCCGATTTCCACACCTTTAAATGCGTTAATGCTGACAATCGCCGCCGCCAATTTGGCATCTAATTTACGATCATAATGAACATAGCTGCCCACGCCAGCCGGCATCCCAGTCGCAATGACCTCCACTACGCCACCAATGGAATCACCATTTTTCTTGGCCTCATCAATAGCATTCATCATTTCCTGCTCCACATTGGGGTCTCCGGTCCGCACTGGTGAATTTTCTGTCCGCTCTTTTAATTCCTTCAGTGTAATTGAACTGTCAACATTCGCCTTAATCCCGGCAATTTCAACAACGTGTGATACAATGTCCACACCCACTAACGACAAGAGTTTTTTGGCTGCTGCCCCTGCTGCTACCCGAACCGTTGTTTCACGTGCGGACGAACGTTCAAGGACATTTCTCATGTCACGATGTCCATATTTAATCGCACCATTTAAGTCGGCATGGCCTGGCCTTGGCCGGCTGACTTTTCTTTTTACTTCGTCCTCCTGGCCTTCTTCAAGTGGTTCAGCTCCCATGATTTTTGTCCAATGCTTCCAATCGTTATTTTTAACGACTAAAGCTATCGGTGAGCCGAGTGTCAATCCATGGCGGACACCTGACATAATCTCTGCAGTATCCTTTTCGATTTGCATCCTTCTGCCGCGGCCGTAGCCCTTTTGTCTTCTTGAAAGATCATTATTTATATCATCTGCCTCTAAAGGCATACCTGCTGGAAAACCTTCTAATATTGTCGTTAACTGCGGACCATGGGATTCTCCCGCAGTTAAGTACCTCATTCCCATATTCTTTCCCCCTTCAACTCATTAAAGAATTATGTATCAATATAACATATACAGCCGAATAAACATAGTAGGACAATTCAGAAAAAAGAAATTTTCTTTATGAATGCGTATACAAAAAAGCACTTGTATTTGTTATACAAGTGCTTTCATTATTTGGATTAATAGATCCATTCGTTTACTAATTTTGTGTATTCTGCTAATTCAGCCTCATTAAAGAAAATGCCGATTTCACGTTGTGCACTTGCAGGTGAATCAGAGCCATGAATAACATTTTTGCCAACCGTTAATCCAAAGTCACCGCGGATTGTTCCAGGTGCAGCATCCTTAGGATTGGTAGAACCCATCATTTGGCGGGCAGTCGCAATCACGTTTTCACCTTGCCACACCATTGCAAATACTGGTCCGGAGGTAATGAAATCAACTAATTCCCCGAAGAATGGGCGCTCTTTATGTTCGCCATAATGCTCAGAAGCAAGTTCTGTAGAGATGTTCATTAATTTTGCTCCAACTAATTGGAAGCCCTTTTTCTCGAAACGGGCAACAATTTCACCAATTAAATTACGTTGTACGCCATCTGGTTTAACCATTAAAAAAGTTCTTTCCATCTATTCCACTCCTAAAAATTATGTATATGATTGCTAGCGAAAACAATCCACGAAAATATTAACATTGTTTGGTATAAATGGCAAGAATATAATCAAACTAGAATTTCCTTCTGCCAATGTTCCTGGCAATATCCCGAAGCGCTTTACCTGCTTTGTTGGCAGGCAGTTCCTCTAGAATCAACAGGGCCTTTTCTAAATAAAGGTCACTTAAAGCAAGCGATTTTTCAATTGCACCGGTTTGCTTGATCAAAGAAATAATTCTTTCTATGTCGGCTTTTGAGCTGTTTGCATGAACCTTTTCTATTTCTTTCCGGGCTGCCTCATTTTCCATTGCAAACAGAGCAGGAGCCGTGATATTTCCTTGCAGAAGGTCACCGCCAGCAGGCTTGCCTAATTCTTTTTCTGTTCCCGTAAAGTCTAAAATATCGTCAATTATCTGATAGGACATTCCCACATAATACCCAAACCGATAAAGCTTTTTATGAATGGCTTCTTCAACATCTGCGGCAACCGCCCCAAGCTGGCAGCTGACAGCAATTAACAAAGCCGTTTTTCTTTTAATTCTGCGGAGATAGTCCCGAAGGTTCTGATTAAAACGATATTTATCCTTAAATTGCTGGATTTCCCCTACGCTTACTTCGACTATGGCATTGGCCAAAATTTTATGGGCTAAAGGATGCTTGATATTAGTCATCAATTCGAGTGCAAGGGCAAACACGAAGTCACCCGTATACATCGCAGTCTTGTTATCCCATTTTGCTTTGACAGTAGGCTGTCCCCTTCTTAAGTCAGCATCATCGATGACGTCGTCATGAACAAGCGAGGCCATATGAATTAGTTCCAATGCAACCGCAACATTCTTCATGACGTTTATATCATAGGTGCCAAATTTTCCTGCAAGCAAAACAAAAACAGGACGAATTCTTTTTCCCCCGGCTTGTAATGTATGCAACGAAGCTTGCTGCAGGAGGATAGACTCTGATTTGATCGTCTCCTCCAGTTTTTTCTCGATTAAACTAATATCCGAATTCAAAAATGAATACATCATTTTTAATTTCATTTGTATCCACCTAGCTTTTCATCCTGTCTCTGTTCCATGTTATTTCTTATGTCCGATATGAACAGCAGCCGCACCGCCGCTGTATGGCTTATATTTAACATTTTGAAAGCCAGCCTGCTCAAACATTCTAGCCAGCTCTCTCATCCCTGGAAAATCGCGCGCAGACTCTTGAAGCCAAGAGTATTCCTGGTAGCTTTTCGCAAACATCTTTCCGAATAAAGGCATAATAAAGCGGAAGTAAAAGAAAAACAGCTGTCTGTAACCAATAAGGGTTGGCTGGGATGTTTCAAGGCAAACCCCGATTCCGCCCGGTTTTACAACCCGTTGCATTTCTTTTAGTACCTGCAGGTAATCCGGCACATTCCTTAAACCAAAGCCAATGGTGACGTAATCAAAGCTATTATCAGGAAAAGGCAGTTCCATTGCATTGCCATGGATGAGTTCAACTTGATTCAACCCAAGCTCGCGGACTTTTTCCTTACCCACGTTTAGCATATTTTGACTAAAATCCAAGCCAATCACTTTTCCGGATGGACCGACAGCTTCTGCCATAGCAATTGTCCAATCAGCTGTCCCGCAGCAGACATCCAGGGCTTTTGAGCCAGGCTGTACATTCATTCTTTTCATCGTGTCCTTACGCCATCTAATATGTTGCTGAAAGCTGATAACAGAGTTCATTTTGTCGTAGCTATCAGAAATTTTTTCGAACACTTGATGAACACGTTGTTCTTTCGATTGCTGCATGTTTCACCCTTCTTCCACAAATGTTTTGGCATATGGCTGATATTGATTTAATAAATTGGAAATCCTGCCTTCAAGCAAATGATTTAGATATGGAAGCTTTGGAATCCCTTTTTCAATTATTTGCTTTGAAAGTTCAAGATACCGGTCACATACCTTTAAAAGCTGATCGTTCTGAATATCCGGCAAGTCTTTGTTATGGTCGTGGAGTGGTACCATTATTTTTTTCAATGCAGCAAATAAAATGGAACTGCCTGTTTGAAGAAATAAAGCCTTTTCGTTTAGTAACCGTTTGAATAGCAAGTAATAGGCTAGAACATCATTCCAAAGGTCGATATTAAAATATTCGGCAAGCTTCGAAAGCAGCGAGCTTTCAATGACCATCATGCTTTTCATCAGCTGTTCGATATCCTCTGACTCAGTAAAATATACTGAAGTCTTATGTTCATTTACTTGCTTAATTCCTTCCGACAGTGCTTTTATCATGAAAATGTCATCTGAATCGGCCAGGAGCTTATAATACAATCCGCTAAAATAATCCCCGGCCAAAACAGTAAGCTGGCGGTTTTTTTCCTCATTTGTTGAGGTAATATGTTCATGGGTATCGAGGGCGATTTGTACCAGCATAGTCGAGAGGGCATAGTTTTCCATTTCGTGATAAGACAAATCCATTCGGTCCATGATGGAAACTAAAATTAGGAGTTTATCCTCGTCAACTATTGGGGTCTCAATAAATTGTAGCAAGTAAGGATCAAAAACACGGTTTTCGACTTTTTCCTTAATGCTTATTAACTTTTGTCGAATATCCTGCATTTTTAATCACCCTTGTTCCCCGAAGTAGTATCATTATGTATTCTTATTTCCTAATCCAAAAGGAAAATGCATGTTAAATAATTAAGTAAGAAAAACTCTGCCAATAAACAAGGCAGTCACCATTATAACACATATAAACATACATGAGCAGGAATTCACAAAATAATTATATTTCTCATCAACTAAGAATACTCTTATAAAAAACAGAAGGACCAAAAAGTCCTCTATTTTTTTATTTCACTTTCAATTTCCCCGTATTGAGTAAGAATTTTGGCATTCCCTCTAATTTTAATAGCAGAAGTATGCTCTGTAAATTGAGCAATTAATACCTCACCTTTATCAAGCTTTTCAGAATGGTGAAATCTTGTATCAGTACCTCTCGTCAGACCAATGACACTAACTCCATCATCATTTGCTTTAATGACAATATAATCACTACTTTGTGGCTGCCGGTTTTCCATCATCATCACCTCTAGAGTTTTAGAAAAAGTTAATTTTTTATTAAGGAGAGCACTTCGGAGCGGGCGCTGACATCCTCGGCAAGTGTTCCACGAACAGCAGTTGTTACTGTTTTTGCTCCCGGTTTTTTCACTCCACGCATCGTCATACACATATGTTCTGCTTCCACCACAATCATTACACCGTGCGGCTCTAATTTTTCCATAATACTATCAGCTATGGTGGAAGTAATTCGTTCCTGCAGCTGTGGTCTTTTGGCAACAGCTTCGACGGCTCTTGCCAGCTTGCTTAAGCCCGTTACACGGCCATTACGCGGGATATAGGCCACATGAGCATGCCCGAAAAATGGGACAAGATGGTGTTCACACATCGAATAGAACGGAATATCCTTCACCAATACTAATTCTTCATGATCCTCACTGAAAATCGTTTCAAAATGCTTTTTAGGATCTTCCTTTAACCCGCTAAAAACTTCTTCATACATTTTTGCCACACGCTTAGGGGTGTCAAGAAGTCCTTCCCGATTTGGATCTTCCCCGACTGCTTCTAATATTAAACGTACCGCCTCTTCAATTTGGGCACGATTTACCTCTGCCATGTTAACTCCTCCTATTTGCCTCTAATAGATGTCAAATACATATTAGCATATTGTTTTCTTAGCAGGCAATTTAAGTGCCAAAAGAAAAAGGCCATGGTGTTTGCCATGGCCTTTGCTCTTAAGCATTCGCTTAAAGCAATAATTTATGTAATTATTTTACTGCGTCTTTAAGCGCTTTACCTGGTTTGAAAGCAGGAACCTTGCTTGCCGCGATTTCGATTTCATCACCAGTTTGAGGGTTACGCCCCTTACGTGCTGCGCGCTCGCGTACTTCAAAGTTACCAAAACCGATAAGTTGAACCTTATCACCATTCTTTAAAGCATCTAAAATCGAATCAAAAACAGCATCAACCGCTTTAGTTGCGTCCTTTTTAGAAAGTTCGCTGGCTTCCGCTACTGCATTAATAAGTTCTGTCTTGTTCATGCCTTTCACCTCCTCCCAAAGGTTTATCGAGATAAGTAAGATTACTTATCTACATTTCTAAACACTTTTTCTGATTTCTATACGTTCAACAGCGCAGTTTTATTGTAAAAGTTATAAAAATTACCGCATTTGCAGCAATTTCTAAATCTTTGAAAAAACCTTTTAAAATAAAGGACTGATGCACTACTAACGTAATTCTGTTAAAAGATTATCATAATCAATTCAGCATATCAAGAAGATTTCAAGAAATTATGGGAATCTTTTCTTTTCTTCTACAAAATTCTACTTTATTGGTCATAGTTGGGTAGAAACGCATAAAAAAAAGACTCCAGAGGAGTCCAATTTTATAAAATAATGGCAATCAAACCGCCTGAGCCTTCGTTGATAATTCTTTCAAGTGTTTCTTTTAATTTGTATCTAGCATTTTCCGGCATTAAGGAAATCTTAGCCTGAATGCCTTCACGGACGATGGAACTCAAACTGCGACCAAATATATCAGAATTCCAAATAGAAAGCGGGTCATCTTCAAAATCCTGCATTAGGTAACGGACTAGCTCTTCACTTTGTTTTTCTGTTCCAATAATCGGTGCAAATTCTGATTCCACATCCACTTTAATCATGTGAATGGACGGTGCAACTGCTTTTAATCTAACACCGAAACGGGAACCCTGACGGATTATTTCCGGCTCTTCGAGGCTCATATCTGAAAGTGTTGGACTAGCAATTCCATAGCCGGTCTGTTTTACCATTTTTAGGGCGTCTGAAATATGATCATATTCCGCTTTTGCATGGGCAAAATCCTGCATAAGCTCTAGCAAATGGTCTTTTCCTCTGATTTCTACCCCGACTATTTCTTTTAAAATATCATCATATAATTCATCCGGAGCAAATAAATCGATTTCAGCTACACCTGAACCCATTTCCACTCCGGCGAGTCCTGCCTTGTCAATAAACTCAAACTCACTGAAATGCTGTACAACCCGGTCGACATCTCTCAATCTCTTGATATCTTTTACCGTTTCCTTAACAGCATCCTGATAGCTTTCTCTCAGCCAATGATTTTCCTTTAGAACCATTACCCAGCTTGGCAGATTGACATTGACTTCAAGAACAGGGAATTCATAAAGTGCTTCGCGGAGTACATTTAAGCAGTCATTTTCCCGCATGCTCTCAACACTCATGGCAATGACAGGAATATCATATTTTTCAGCCAGGTTGGACCTAAGAGTCTCTGTACTTGGATGATATGGCTGGGCACTGTTCACCACCATGATAAACGGCTTGCCGACTTCTTTGAGCTCTTCAATAACCCTTTCCTCGGCCTCGATATAATTACTCCTTGGAATCTCTCCAATGGTTCCATCTGTTGTAACCAGCACACCTATTGTGGAATGCTCCTGAATGACCTTTCTGGTGCCAATTTCAGCGGCCTCATGGAATGGAATAGGTTCTTCATACCATGGCGTATTAATCATTCTAGGGCCATTTTCATCTTCATACCCTTTAGCTCCAGGTACTGTATAGCCAACACAATCCACAAGTCTTATGTTGACATCCAAGCCTTCATCAACATGAACAGTTGCGGCCTGGTTTGGAACAAATTTAGGTTCAGTTGTCATGATTGTTTTTCCAGCTGCACTTTGCGGAAGCTCATCCTGTGCTCGCGATCTATCTGCTTCGCTGTTTATATTCGGTAAGACAACAAGCTCCATAAATTTTTTAATGAATGTTGATTTTCCTGTTCGTACTGCTCCGACTACTCCTAAATAAATATCGCCGCCCGTTCTTTCGGCAATATCTTTAAAAATATCTACCTTTTCCAAGTGATCCCCTCCTGATCATAGAGTAAAGTGGGATAGTTTCATCCATATAGGTATTTTTGGACAGTATATGTTTATGATGTTGTCCTACCCAGTTATGACACTTTTCTAAAAATTTTTTACCTCCTTCAAAAAAAATTTCATGTAATGCTGGTATTTACAGTACCTGTAAGGTCAAAATGGATGGAGGGTTTCTATTTATGTTCATCGATACGATGGAATTAGGAATTCGCCGTACCGCGTTTATTTATTGAAAAAAAACCCTTCTCCTACAATATATTTCGCAGGAAAAGGGTTATGACTTTTAAATCTTATTCTTCTAGAAATACCGGTTCATTTGTTTTTGGGTCTATGGTGTAGGGCAGGGAAAAAGCCGGAACGAACATAGAGTTATTGACTAGAATAGGCCGGATATCCTCGCCAGGATTCACCTTCTGGTCTGATTTCTTAATTGCCTGATAAAGGTCAGGGCTGTAATCTATATATACTTCGGCATTCCCAGTGATGACAAAGGATAAATTTTGATTGGAATACGGACTGACGGCATATGGAGGCTCCTTATATCCCAATTTTTTATAGTCTAGAGTAAACACATTTTTGGCAATTTGTTTTTTATAGGGCGGATACCCCATTGCCTTTAATCTTAATTTCATATCCCGGATCGTTTCAGCCATTCTTAAGTCAATAAGTTTCACCGTTGGACTGGTTTCCACATCAACCAAAACGTATTGGAATATACCCCCGTTTTCAAACGCATTACCGGGTGGTTCAGCTATATATTTAGGGGCAATCTTTTTAAAATCAATTGGATACTTTTGATAAATAGGGGTACCCGCTTCTTTCGTTTTGATTGGCAGTATACCGCCATTATCATTTCTAAAATCGTCCACAGCCGTTTGAACTGCTTGTATTTGATCCTTGTAGGGAATCTGATTCTTTGCCAATTCCTCCTTTGGATACATACATCCCGTTAACAGGAAAGCCAAAGCTGCACACAAGCCCAGCATCTTCCACTTCATATAATCACCTTTATATGTATATTTTTCGTCATGTCAGGAATACGATAAGCAGTGTCAGCCCTGCTGCAATCATAAATAGATAGGCAAGAATAGCTGTAACAAAACGGAGTACTCCTGTTAATTTATACCTGCTCAAATAAATGGTAATAATGGCGAAAAACATTAAAGCCATTCCGCCAACGGATATCCACATCTTTAACATACCTGGTGACAACGTAATTCCCCCCTTGTCCGAAAGTTATTATAACATAAAAATAAAAAACTGAAGTAAAGAGGGGCGAGTTCTTTACTTCAGCCATGGTCAAGACTAAATAACCCATACTCCAGCGTCATACTACCAAGTTGCTTCGTTGCATTGTATGCATTTTCATGTTAAAGCGTATCAGAAGAACGCCTATTTTTTGAAGGAAAAAGCACATTTTTTCGTTATATATTTCTTTCATCCAAAATATTAACCAAATCTTCCATCTCATGTGTTTTGCTGCGGCCCATTAATACCTCTACCCCGTCTTTTGCATTTTTGCCATTAAACAAAACATCATAGAGCACACGGGTAATAGGCATTTTTACTTCATATTTTTCGACCAGCTGGTAAGCAGCTTTCGTGGTTCTGACACCTTCCACGACCATACCCATGCTATCAAGTACTTCCTCTAGGGTTTTTCCTTTCCCTAATAAATTTCCTGCTCTCCAGTTTCTTGAATGAACACTGGTGCAGGTGACAATTAAATCGCCTATTCCTGCCAAGCCGGAGAAAGTTAACGGGTTAGCTCCCATTTTTGTGCCAAGCCGCGCGATTTCAGCCAACCCTCTTGTCATTAGGGCAGCTTTGGCATTATCCCCATAGCCCAAACCATCGGTAATTCCTACAGCCAAGGCAATAATGTTTTTCAAGGCACCGCCAATCTCAACCCCAATTACATCGGAATTCGTATAGACACGGAAATTGTGGTTAATAAATAAATCCTGAATTTCTTCTGCTGCTTCCATATTTTCCGAAGTAACTGCAACCGTTGTCGGGTGTCTGAGACTAACTTCCTCGGCATGGCTTGGACCAGAAAGAACAACAACAGCATCTAAGAGCTCTTCAGGCATTTCTTCCTTGATGATTTCCGAAATTCTCATCAAAGTATCGGGCTCAATCCCTTTACTTACATGTGTTATCATAATCGGAGAAGTTACGACAGCTTGAATTTTCCGAATGACCTCGCGAATGGCCTTTGTGGGAACCGCTAAAATAACATGCTTAATATTTGCCAAGGCATCGCTTAAGGAAGCATAGCCAACGATTAATTCAGGAAGGTCTATTCCGGGCAAATATTTTTTGTTTGTATGAAACTGATTAATTTCTTTAACTTGTTCCTCATTATGGCTCCACAACCGGACCCCGAGTCCATTATCCGCCAGTACCATCGCCAGGGCTGTCCCCCAGGATCCAGCACCGACGACGGCAGCAGCCTTTTGTTTCTCTTCCATTACGATCACCGCCTCAAGGCTATTTTCTTTCTCTTGCATAAATTTTAATAGGGGTACCCTCAAAGCCAAATGCATCCCTTATCCTGTTTTCAAGAAAACGTTCATAAGAAAAATGCAATAATTCTGGTTCGTTGACGAAAATGACAAAGGTTGGCGGCTTCACGGCAACCTGTGTAGCATAATAAATTTTTAATCTTCTGCCTTTATCCGTTGGTGTCGGGTTCATGGCAACCGCATCCATAATAATATCGTTTAAGACACTTGTTTCAACACGCATAGAATGGTTCTCACTAGCCAAATTAATCACTGGCAGCAAGGTATGGATTCTTTTTTTCGTTTTCGCAGATAAGAAAACGATCGGTGCATAATCAAGAAACAGAAAATGATCTCTGATCTTCTGCTCAAACTCTTTCATCGTTTTTTCATCTTTTTCAATAGCATCCCACTTATTGACGACAATGACGACCGCTCTTCCGGCTTCATGGGCATAGCCTGCGATTTTCTTATCCTGTTCAATGATTCCTTCTTCGGCATTAATGACCACCAAAACCACGTCTGATCGTTCAATGGCCCTAAGTGCACGCAGCACACTATATTTTTCGGTGCTTTCGTATACTTTACCTTTTTTTCTAATTCCTGCTGTATCGATGATAACATATTCTTGTCCTTCGTACGTATAAGGAGAATCGATGGCATCACGGGTTGTCCCGGCGATATTGCTGACAATTACCCGGTCTTCTCTTAATATGGCGTTAACCAAAGAAGATTTTCCGACATTTGGCCGGCCAATTAAAGAAAACTTAATAACATCCTCATCATACTCTGCTTCTCCGCCCTTTGGAAAATGTTTTGCAGCAGCATCCAACAAATCCCCCAGGCCAAGTCCATGAGACCCCGAAATTGGGATTGGCTCTCCAAACCCAAGTGCGTAAAAATCATAAATCATATCCCGCATTTCAGGATTATCAATCTTATTAACCCCTAGGATAATTGGTTTTTTTGTTTTATAAAGAATTTTAGCCACTTCTTCATCGGCAGCCGTAACCCCTTCTCTCCCATTCGTTAAAAAGATAATGACGTCAGCTTCATCAATCGCCACTTCGGCCTGCTGCCGGATTTGCTCCAGAAACGGCTCATCACCAATATCAATCCCGCCTGTATCGATGATATTAAAATCATGGTTGAGCCATTCGCCTGAGCTATAAATTCGGTCTCTCGTCACACCTGGGATATCTTCAACAATGGAAATTCGTTCACCAACAATTCTATTAAAAATAGTGGATTTTCCGACATTCGGTCTTCCCACAATGGCAATAACAGGTTTAACCATTCAAATCGCCATCCTTTCTTATCCGTTAATCAAACTTTTTTAGTATGTAAAGTTACTAAAAATGATGAAAGAACCCTTCGGGGTACCCCCAGAAAGGTCTAACTATCCTATCTTAGCAAATGTTAATCTCCTCCTGCAACGGATAGGGGGAATAAATCTTGTTAAGAAGATTTTTGTTTTGCTTTTTCCAAAAAATGAAAATGATTTTGCAGTACAGCTCCTGCATTTTCCAAAAGGCTCCAGCCAACCGTTACTGCGGAAATCAACGCACATACATCTAAATAAGCAAAATCTCCGATTGAATGCGGAAATTGAAATTTATTTAAAATATACGCGTACAATAACTCTCCCTGCATGGTTCCGCTAAATATAATCAGCAGTCTCCCCTTTAATGTGTTTTGCAGGATTATAGCCAAATAGCCGATACCGATTCCCATCATCCATTCCTTCTTAAATATTAACCAAACCGGGTCAAATATTTCGAACAAATGGAAGGTTACGTAGGCAATTGTGATAATTAAAGAACATATGAGAAGGTATATGATAACCCGCTGCTTTTCTTTGCTTATAAATAAATATGAATAACCTAAGATGACAACCCCGCTTCCATAAACGTCAACCATGCCGAAACTAAAATGATGGTTTGAAAAAATAATCAAGATTAATACTGCAGCCGCAACCCTTAGCCGATACGGATTATCCTTAGGTAAAATAAAC
The DNA here is from genome assembly GCF_058323225.1 of Neobacillus sp. PVCKKU3. Classification (NCBI taxonomy): domain Bacteria; kingdom Bacillati; phylum Bacillota; class Bacilli; order Caryophanales; family Bacillaceae; genus Neobacillus; species Neobacillus sp. PVCKKU3. The sequence goes on along the minus strand of NZ_JBLVQN010000010.1, from coordinate 74,003 downwards.
GTAAGGTAAACCCAAAACATCCAAAAAATCAAATAAAATGCCGCACCTTCCATACATACACCTCCTATTATTATCATTATTGATATTCCTGATGAACTTTTATACTTACTGAATAATATTTCCTATGTGATTCATCTTATAAAGAGGAGGTGTAGAAAAATGGGAAAAGACCGCCAAGAGAAAAAGCTAAAAGCAAGCAGAAGAGTGGAGTCAGACCGTGATCAAGCATTGCACTATAAGGGGTCCACGAAGCTGTCAGGTCCTGATGAGGCAAGAGGTTTAAATGATGGGAAGGACGATTACTAAAAGAAAAGCGGAAGCGCCTTGACCAGGGGCGACAGGCATAAGACGAGCCGGCGAGAAGGCTGTTTTTTAGCCTTCTTGACGGATTGGCTTATGACCCCGAGCCCCTAGGCGCTGCAGCCAGACAAGAAGAAAAGCTCCTGCATTTTGCAGGAGCTTTAAACTTGTCGCTGGCTGTATTGTTTAGTATCAATTCCTCTTTGGGTTAACCAATGATAAGTCTCTCCGGAAATAATCAAAGGAACACGTTTCAATTCCGAAATGGATTTTACCCCTAAGGCTGTCATAATAAGAGTAATCTCCATAAGCAGCTCCTGCATTTCATCCACTAATGCTTCTGTCCCTTTTTCTACAAGAATCCTCAGGAAATGACCGGCAATCCCAATCGCATCCGCTCCTAAGGCTATTCCTTTGACGATATCCAAACCGTTCATAAAACCGCCAGAGCCAAGGATGGAAATGTTGGAAATGGATGAAGCTTCCGCAATAGACACAGGAGTGGGTATGCCCCAATCAGTGAAAAAAGGAAGGGATTTCTCTCTGCGTTTATTTTCAATCTCCGCAAAGTTGGTTCCTCCGGCTCCCCCACAATCGGCAATTTGCACCCCTATCGAGAAAAGCATTTGAATCGTTTCACGGGACATACCAAAGCCCACCTCTTTTATGATCACTGGGACTTCTACACCGTTTACGATGGTTTCAATTCTTTTTAAGGCTCCGGAAAAGTCACGATCCCCCTCCGGCATGGTCAGCTCTTGGATCACATTTAAATGAATTTGCAGCGCATTGGCTTCAATCATTTCAATTGCATATTTTGCATCATCCAACTGTGCCTCACTGCCAAGATTGGCAATCAAAACGCCCTTCGGATTCTCTTTACGGGCAACTTCATAGGTATAACTTTGAGTTCGATCCTTAACAGCCGACATTTGAGAACCGACAGCCATCGCCAATCCAAGCTCACTTGCAGCAATAGCCAGTTCCTTATTAATCGAATAGGTCTTTTCACCGCCGCCGCCCGTCATCGCATTGATAAAAATAGGCGAACTTAAATAAAGTTCGCCTATTTCATGATTTAATCGAACATCACTAATACCAATATTCGGTAAACTTTGGTGAATAAATTTAATATCATCAAATGCTGAAGAACGCGTGTGCCCATTTTCAATAGCTAGGCGGATGTGATCCCATTTACGTTCCAATCTAGACACGTTTTATCACCATTATTTTCTCAGATTCTTTAACTTATCTCCAATCATTTCACCAAGCTGGAATCCTTTTGATTCTTCCGGAAGTTCATAATCGTAGGTTTCCTCAACCTCTTTTTCAAGAAGCTCCTTGATGCTCAAAGATAGGCGCTGCTCCGCTTCATTTGCATCTAAAACTTTAACGGATACCTCTTGTCCTTCCTTTAACACCTCATGAGGGGTACCGATGTGTTTATGGGCAATCTGGGAGATATGAACAAGGCCTTCAACACCAGGGAATACCTCAACGAAAGCTCCATAAGAAACCAATCGCTTAACGGTTCCGGTTAACACACTGCCCTTTGGAGCCTTTTCTGAGATGTTTGACCATGGCCCAGGAAGTGTCTCTTTAATGGATAATGAGATTCTTTCGCTGCCCCGATCCACGCTTAGGACTTTTACATTAACCTTTTGGCCTTCATGTACAACATCTGTTGGTTTATTGACATGTTCGTGTGATAATTGGGAAATATGGACAAGTCCGTCAATTCCGCCGATATCAACAAAAGCACCAAAATCAGTCAATCTTTGAACTGTACCTTCAATGATATCCCCCGGCTGGATTGCATCAAGACGGGATAGTTTTTGCTTTGCCTTTTCCTGTTCAACAACAGCACGGTGGGAAAGGATTAAGCGATTTTTATCTTTATCAAGTTCGACAATTTTAAAAGTAATCGTTCTGCCCTTATAGTCGCTAAAATCCTCGACAAAATATGTCTCAACAAGGGAAGCTGGGACAAAGCCGCGAACTCCTAGGTCGACAACTAGGCCGCCTTTCACTACATCTTTTACTTCGGTTTCAATAACCTCGCCGCTTTGGAATTTCTGCTCAAGGCTTTCCCAAGCCTTGCCGGCGTCCACTTTTCTTTTTGAAAGAATTAATGCTTCTTCCTCAACCTTCATTACTTCAAGCTCTAGTTCATCGCCTTCTTTAACGGCATCTGAAGCTTTTTCGATATGCAGGCTTGATAATTCGCTGATTGGAATAATCCCATCAAGTTTGCTGCCTTGGATATTTACAAGCACCTGCTTTTCTTCTACTTTAGTAACTTGCCCGGTTACCTTGTCGCCAACTTCAAAGCTTTTCACTTCTACCTGATTTAATTCTTCAGACATATGTAATCCTCCTTAATCCATTGACTAGCAAAATCTATAATTATCTATAAATTCTGATTTGCCCAAAATTGAATCTCATATTTAACTTCTTATAAATCATGTCTTTTGTCAAGCGGAAACCTATCGATCCTCTTTAATAAGTTTATGAATTTCAGCCATAATTAATTCAGTGGCTACTTCTGCAGATGCCTTCGAAGTTCTAAGTTCGTCCATTTGAATAGGTTTACCATAAACTACCTTTAACTTTTGCAGGCTTTTGTAAGGGCCAAGAATCGCACACGGAACAACAGCACAGTTTGTTTTCAAGGCAAAAAAACCAGCACCGGCAAGACCCTTCCCTAATTCCCCAGTTTTACTTCTCGTTCCTTCTGGAAAAAGCCCAAGCACATGCCCATCCTTTAAGATGTTGATTCCTTTTCTTAGTGCTTCCCGATCACTCATTCCTCTTTTTACAGGAAAAGCGTTACATTTCCGCACGATGTTCCCCAAGACAGGGACTCGGAAGATTTCCTCTTTGGCCATAAAATAGACAGGTCTTTTCCCGGTAATCCCGACAATAATGGGGTCAAAATTATGAATATGATTGGAACAAAGAAGCACGCCGCCCTCTTTTGGAATATTCTCCGCTCCAATCGTTTCAACTCGATACCATGGTTTAAAAATTGCGTTTACTACTGATCTGGCAAAGGTATAAAACGTCAACTCATCCAATCCTTTCGTGCACAAGAGCCATAATTTTATCGACTACTTCCGGAATAGTCAAAGAGGTGGTATCAATTTCGGTGGCATCTTCGGCCTTTTTCAAAGGAGCTACTTCTCTTTCAGAGTCGATTTTATCTCTTCGCGCAATTTCTTCTTTTAGTTTTTCCAAGTCTGATGGGAATCCCTTTTGAAGATTTTCATTATGGCGCCGCTCAGCTCTTTCGTCCACACTGGCGAGTAAAAAGACTTTTACCTCTGCATTCGGTAAAACATGGGTGCCAATGTCACGCCCATCCATGACAACACCGCCGCTTTTCGCAAACGATTGCTGTCTTCTCACCATTTCTTCCCTTACCCTTAGATGTTTGGAAGGAATGGATACCAAATTGGTTACTTCAGATGTGCGAATTTCGTTAGTAACATCCAGATTATCGAGTAAAACGATTTGCCCGTTATCAGAAGGCAGGAGTCCTATTTCTGTTTTGAGCAGCATCTCCACTAGGGAGTCTTCATCTTCAAGATCAAGATTGTTCGCAATTGCTTTATATGTCAACGCCCGATACATGGCACCTGTATCAATGTAAATATACGATAAGTTTTCTGCCACAATTTTTGCTACAGTGCTTTTACCGGCAGCAGCAGGACCGTCAATTGCGATGGATATTTTTCTATTCATAAATCCTCCTAATGAATATCTAAAGTTGTCTATATTTATTTTACCATAAGAGAATGGAATCCTTCCTTAATTTAATCCATTAAATCAAAAAAAGCAGGCAAGCCTGCTCATATTTTTTTCATTAATAATTATCGTGTTGAAATTCTAATCATTTATGATTTAATTAAGTCTGTTGATTGGTGCTCCAGGCACTCGCTTTCCGCGGGCGTGCCGGGGAGCCTCCCCGCGGAAAGCGAGTGCCCGGAGCGGAAATCAACAGGCCCGTTTGCAGAGGCAATAAATTAGTTTCCTTGAAAGGTCTGGAGTATTTCGGTGATGGAATTTTCGTTGACGCCTTCGTATTTGGTTAGTTGCTGCAATTCTGGCAGCGTGTCAAGCTGATGAAGAAAAAATTGCGTTAGAAGTAAAAACAGAAACTGTATGATGATTATCTTCATTAATATTTTTTCGATTTTCTCCAAATCCATTCACCTCGAAACCAAGATATTCCTATTATGGGGGCTGATTCGATGTTTTATTCTCATTATCGCACCAAATAAAGAAAGGAAAGCAAGCGCTTTCCCTTATAAAACACCTTCATACATATTTTCCGCATTTTTTAGTTTATCTACTTTTTCCTCCATACCTGTTTTCGCATTAATAAAAATGCGGTAAGTATCTTCTCCCATTGTCCCGAGAAATTCGTAACATAATACTTCCTCATTTAAATCATTGATGACTACAGCAAGCCGGTCCTCCATCACCTTTAGATTTGGATTCACTTTCTTTCTCGCCTCTTCAAGTGTAATGGTTGGTTTATCTAAATTTCTTGTTTGAAAGGACTTTAAGTAATCCTCCGCAGAGACGCCGACAATATCGCCATTATCTAGAGCAACCTTAACTTTTACCGATTCCGGATAGATTCTAACCCCATTAGTAGTGGTGACAAAATTAAAGACACCAACATTATCATATTGAAAACTTTCAAAAGTTTCTAAGTCTTTAAAGCCGGTTTCTTTTAAAAAGGCAAGTGCTTTATTATTGGCATCATTCAAACTGATCGCCTGCTTATCGATCGGGCGGTTGTTCATAAACCAAATGGGATGGCCGGCTTTTTTTGTAATGTCCATACTAGCTTCCTGACCAGTTTTGTTATTCCTTACGGAAACACTGTAAAAGCCGTAGTCAGACCCTTTGCCATTTTTGGTGACCTTCACATCCGCATTGTCGTCAATTTTCATATATTTTTTCGCAATGTCGGCAGCCTCTTGCTTTGTAATGGATTTCCCTTTAATTTTTTTATAGTTTTCATCCTTTTTTTGCAGGTTTGTTAAAGTAAGCCCCTGAGCAGTTTCTTCATAGCCGCTGACGGTTTTCTCAACCGTTTTGAAACCGTCAATAATCGTGTTATCTGTATTTTCCTTACCTGAGGCCAAGGCAAGCTCAACATCCATCCAGCGCAAATTGTTCTTTAGTACCATATGCTGGACTTTTCTAAGCTCTGACTGGATTTGTCCGGATTGCTTATAAAGGGATTTCAATGTTTCGTATTCCTGATCAGAAAGGGGCTCCTTATCCAAATCCCTGGCAGCAGTCCGATAGCTGAAGTTTCCGATATTCGCAAGAAATTCCTCTGTTTTATTAAATGGCAGCAGCGTCAATGGAAGCTGCCCAACATCGCTGTGCGCCTGTGACGTGAGTCTCCAGACTTCAATTAGCGACGGTGATAATGAACTTTTTGAGTTCATAGCAAGTGTTGTGCCAATTTTGTCATTTAAAAGGTCCATTCGATAAGTAAGATTATGGAACGCCCGTTGATAATTGTTTTCTGCATTTAAAAGCACCGCGTTTTTCTCTTGATGTTCCTGGTAACCCCAGTAGGCAGTACCCGCAATAGCTACCGCGAGAACGCCAATCAATATTCCTCTAATCAACTGTTTTCACCTCTATTTGCAAAAAATATGTTGGCCAATTTTTTTAATTTGCGGTCTTCCCCAAATCCATCCACTCGTGGCCGTTGCCGGATTAAAATAATACAAGGCTTCGCCGGTAGGATCCCAGCCATTTATCGCATCGATCACTGCTTTCTTGGAAGTTTCATTCGGGGTCAGCCAAATCTGTCCATCGGCGACTGCCGTAAATGCTCCCGGTTCAAAGATAACTCCAGAAACCGTGTTTGGAAATGACGCACTTTGTACCCTGTTTAGAATCACTGCAGCAACTGCTACCTGGCCGATATATGGTTCACCTCTCGACTCCCCATGAACGGCATTTGCCATTAAGCGAATATCATTTTGCGAAAAACCAGCCGGAGTGTTTGCTGCGGTGGGCTTTTTGGCAGGTGCTTGCGGTTTTGCATTTGGTTTTGCCGCAGAATTATTGCCCGCCTTATAGTTTTTGCTCGCCTTCACGAGTTTCGCTTTTGTATCCGGCCCTGCCATCCCATCAATCGGCATCCCAAATTCATACTGGAAATTCCGTAATGCCCAATAGGTCCGCCAGCCGAAAACTCCATCCACCGTCCCTGTAAAAAAACCTAAATGTTTGAGCCTTTCTTGTAATTCAATGACATCCGCGCCAACCGCACCATGCTGGATTACCTGACCCGAAAAAGCCTGAACCTGATTGGTTTTTACGAATGGTAATGGCGTTATTAAAAGGGATAAGATTAGCAGATTTATTAATATCGATTTCTTCAACATGGAACATTAACCCCCATTTGTAAATCTTTTTGCATTAATCCTATTTTTTGTTTAAATGGTGTTTTTATTCCAATTAAATAAAGAAAACTCGCCGATTGGCGAGCCTGTAAGGGCGAAGACAGATTTATACTTTCTTATTAGCTGAAAAAACCCAACATCAATGATGAAGGGTCTTTTCAAGTGAATATTGTTTTTTAAAATGGTTAGCACTTAACAATTTCGCTTTTTTCACTTTTCTAAGTCCAAACCACCATAGAAAGATCATGAAAGGGAAAATGATAAGCAGCCAATTCTCTAAAGATAACAGGATTAAATCGTAGAAGCCGTGCAAAACAAATGGGAGTAGCAACGACAAAGCAAGCCATTTCGCTTTATTGCCTTCGGTAAACTTTGCCTTGCCAAAATAAAATCCCATTATAACTCCAAAGAGTGCATGACTGGAGACCGGGAGCAGCGCCCGGGTTATGGCATGTTCAATGCCGTTAGCAATAAGGTAAAAAATATTTTCAACGGTAGCAAAACCAAGGGAAACTGCTGCACCGTAGACAATTCCATCAAACGGTTCATCAAATTCAACATGTTGATAAATGGCATAAAAAACAATAAACCACTTAAAAAATTCCTCAAGAAAACCGGTACTGATAAATGCGTTAATCATGCTTGAATCAAGTAATTGCTCTGTCTTTAGGACATGCTGGATAAACATAATCGGAAATACCAACAGCGCACCATACAAAAATGTTCTAAGAACAAGGGGAATAGGCTCAGATTCATATTCATCTTTTAAATAAAAATAACTTAGCAAGGCCAAGCCGGGAGCGATCCCGGCAGATAAGATTCCCAGCATGATGAACCTCTTTTCAACTCCATTTTCTTAAGTCTAACATGGAAATGACGTAAGGAAAATGAAAGATTTATTCCAGCTTCCATTAATATTGAATATTTTCTAGTCCGCTTGCTAGCGAAACAGCAAGTTTAATTCTTGCCTTTTTGCAGTCATTATCGCTGCCAAGGATGACTCCCTTTTTATAAAGGTCATAGGCACTGCCCTCGTAATCATAGGTTGTATAAACAGAACCCTCTTCAGCGCTGGTGGTAACGACCATCTTAATTCCAGCTTTTATTGATAGTTCTATTTCTTCCATCATTTTAGGGGCTACCTGGCCACGCCCTACCCCCTCAAGGATGATTCCTTTTACTCCCGCTTCTCTTGCGGCCTTAATAAATTTCCCATCGGCACCAATATAGCATTTAATAATCTCAACCTGGGGGATAGCTGTAAGAACCTTATAAAATTCCCGTTTGATAGGCTTTTGAAAAATATGAACCTGGTCGTTATCAATGATTCCTAGATAGCCAAATCCAAAGGAGTTAAACCCCTGAATATTGGATGCGTGTTCCTTTTTGACGTATCTTGCTGCAAAAATCCGTTCATTAAAAACGACAACTGCCCCGGCATCATGCAAATCTTTAGCACAAGCAGAATAGATGGCATGCCTGAGGTTAATGTAGACATCACTCCCCAAATCTTCTGGGGAACGCTGTGATCCGGTTACTACAACTGGACGGGAATCGGCAATTGTTAAATCAAGGAAGTAGGCTGTTTCTTCCATTGTATCTGTCCCGTGTGTGACGACCACTCCACAAACCGTATCATCTTTAAAATAGCCCTCAATTTTTGATTTTAATAAAAGTAAATCGTCAAAAGTAATATGAATACTAGCTTTTTGAAAGACAGATTCAACAATGACTTCAATATCATTTGGCAATTGGCACATAGCAGCCAGTTCTTCACCCGTTAAAGCACCAGATGCAAGTTTTCCAGAATCTTTATTTGGTTTACTTGCAATTGTACCGCCTGTAGTTAACAAAACTACCTTTTTCATAGTAATATCACCCTTTTAATTCTTTCTCTAAGATGGAACCTGCAATTTGCCCGCCATGAAATCTTCCATTTTCGATAAAGATTTCATTTGCATTGTTGCCGGCCGCTAGTACCCCTGCAATATAAATCCCTTCTACGTTTGTTTCCATCGTTTCAGAGTTAAAAATCGGTCTTCCTGATTCTTGGTCGATTATCACTCCCATTTTTTTAATGAATTGATGATCAGGGTGGTAGCCAGTCATGGCAAACACAAAGTCATTTTTTATGGTCTTTTCTTGGCCTTCTTTTACATAAATGACCTCATTTTCAGTTATTTCTTTGACATTTGCATTAAACTCCATATGGATGACTCCATTCCGGACCAAGGCTTCAAATTCCGGAAGAATCCATGGCTTGATACTTGGAGAATATTCATTTCCGCGATATAAAACAGTTACTCTTGCACCCGCCTTTACAAGCTCTATGGACGCATCTACACTGGAATTTTTTCCGCCTATAACACAGACATCCTGGTCAAAATAGGGATGCGCTTCTTTAAAGTAATGAAACACTTTAGGCAGATCCTCACCAGGTACCTTCATAAAATTGGGGTTATCATAGTAGCCGGTGGCTATGACAACATAATTGGCACGATAAGTATTTTTTTCTGTTACAACTGTAAACAATTGATTGTCTTTTGTCACTTGTGTCACTTTTTCAAAGGGATTAATACGAAGCTTTTTTCTTTTTGCAACCTCTCTATAATAGACTAGAGCTTGATTTCTTTTTGGTTTATAATTTTCGGTTAGAAAAGCGACATCACCAATTTCTAATTTTTCACTTGTACTAAAAAAGGTTTGATGTGTTGGATAGTTATATAAAGAGTTTACAATATTGCCCTTTTCGATGATAAGCGGGCTTTTTCCTATTTCCTGTAAGGCGATTGCAGCCGCCATACCACACGGGCCACCGCCAATAATAATTACGTCTTCTATTTGCACAATGGAACACTCCTTAAAACATTCATGCATCTGTTTTAATATATAGAAAAAACTCCTACCTGTTAATGATAGGAGTTTTGAGGATATATTTCAATGGTAACAACTTAAATCCAGCCTCTGAAGCGGCTTGCTTCAGCCATTTTTCTTACACCAACCATGTAAGCAGCAAGACGCATATCAACGCGGCGAGTTTGGGCTGTATCATATATATTGTTAAAGGATTTGACCATCACTTTTTCAAGCTTTTCTTCTACTTCTTCCTCAGACCAATAGTAACCCTGGTTATTTTGTACCCATTCAAAATATGAAACAGTTACTCCACCTGCAGAAGCTAATACGTCAGGTACAAGAAGAATTCCGCGCTCGGTTAAAATTTCTGTAGCTTCTAATGTGGTAGGTCCGTTTGCGGCCTCAACCACGATGCCGGCACGAATATTGTGGGCATTCTCTTCGGTAATTTGATTTTCAATTGCTGCCGGAACGAGAATGTCACATTCCAATTCAAGCAGTTCCTTATTGGTAATTGTGTTATTGAATAGCTTTGTTACTGTTCCAAAACTGTCCCTTCGGTCGAGCAGGTAATCGATATCTAGTCCATTCGGATCATAAAGCGCACCATAGGCATCTGAAATCCCTACTACTTTAGCACCTGCATCATGCATGAATTTTGACAAGTAGCTGCCAGCGTTGCCGAAACCTTGGACAACGACTCTAGCTCCTTCGATATTGATGCCTCTCTTTTTCGCTGCCTCGCGGATACAAATGGTGACCCCTTTTGCTGTTGCCGACTCACGGCCATGGGAACCGCCAAGTACAAGCGGTTTTCCAGTGATAAAACCAGGATTGTTAAATTCATCAATCCGGCTGTACTCGTCCATCATCCAGGCCATTATTTGCGAGTTTGTAAATACGTCAGGAGCAGGAATATCTTTTGTTGGGCCGACAATTTGGCTAATTGCCCTTACATATCCGCGGCTTAATCTTTCAAGCTCACGGAATGACATATCGCGCGGGTCACAGATAATCCCGCCTTTACCGCCGCCATATGGAAGATCAACGATTCCGCATTTTAAGCTCATCCAAATTGAAAGGGCTTTCACTTCTGTCTCTGTTACACCTGGATGGAAGCGTATTCCTCCCTTTGTTGGGCCTACTGCATCATTATGCTGCGCACGGTATCCAGTAAATATTTTTACAGATCCATCATCCATTCTAACTGGAATCTTGACTGTCATCATTCTTAGCGGCTCTTTTAAGAGCTCGTATACCTCTTCAGGGTAACCTAATTTTTCAAGGGCTTTATGTATAACGGTCTGTGTTGATTTTAACACATCGTGCTTACCCTCATGATTAGTCTTTTCATTACCTTTTTCGGTAGACATTTATAAACCTCCTAAGAAAATACTAAAACGATTAATGTCCGCTATCAGTCACAAGTATACACCTTTAGGCAATTAATGCAAGAACAAAAATCCACCTTTCCTTTTATATAATGTGATTATGCAAAGGCGGTCATTCGCATTTATTTGCTATTTTAAAATAACAAATTGCATTGTGAAAAAACTTAAGGAGCGGTTTAACCCCCTCCTTATTAGATATGTGTATTATTCATTTGAAATAGTGGAGAAGGGTTTCGATCGCTGCGTGACCGACTATAAGTTTTCCGTATTCTTTTAGGACATACGGACTTAATATAGATGCATTGCCAAACTCCGACATCAATGAGGCGGTAATAGAGCTTTGTTCGGTTTCTATTTTTGTCAGCAAAAGAAAGTAGCGGCTGCGATATACATATAGACTCCCACCATAAATATCTAATAAGGAAAGCCGTTTCGCAAGACCGATTATATCTTCTAATTCTTCAAATTCATATAAAAAGTCCTCACAGCCCCCTACTCTTACCTGCATTTCAATTAAACCATCATCCAATGCTTCCTCATCTTCCCGCGTATGGTCGACGGTAATAATCATGATAATTCCTTGAGCTTGAAGGGAGAAAATTTCAACCGCTACCGAACCCCTTATATCAACATCGAATTCTTCACTTGCCTCTTCAAGCATATCGTGAAATAGCTGATTCCATTTGCCGGATTCTTTCCAAATATCCTCCTTGGAAAGCCCTCTTTCAAACAAATCATCGGACGTTAAAATAATTTTTATTTTATTAGCTGCTAAGCGTTCTAAGCGCATGTTTTTGCCCCCTGCTAGACATCTCTTGTGTTAGATTATGAAAGCAGAGAGGCGGTTGTGAATTGTCTCCCTTAAATGAAAACTCGCCGATTGGCGAGTCCGATAGGACGGTTCATGAGGCGTAGTTGAATTTATGCGTTAAGAAAGTATAAAGCTTTCGACAGAAAGTTTATACTTTCTTATTAGCTAACTAAGGAGTATCGGTTCCGTTTCTAACAGTAATCAAATGACACTGTGCCGGGGCTCCCAATCTAAGGGGGATGGCAGTTGTTCCATAACCGTTGCTAATGAAAAGCACTGTTTGCTGAACTCTTTTTATTCCCCCTTTTTCTCCGGGACTGAATCCAAAAAGACGGATTTGACCACCGTGTGTATGTCCGCTTAAAATCAGCCGGATATTCTGCTTTGGTCCAACTTTCTTGATAATATCCGGGGAATGGCTGACCAAGATTTTAAAGTGATTGGCTTCTGTTCTGTCTAAGGCCAACTCAAGTCGGTCCCTTCCTAAAGTGACATCGTCAACTCCAAGTAAAAAAATCTTTTCGCCTTGGTTAGAATGCAGGCTGACGGCTGAGTTATCCAAGACATTTATGTCAGTTTCCAGAAACACTGTATGTAGCTGATGCAAATTGGCCTCATAATCGTTATTTCCCCATACAAAATAAACGGGACCAATTTGTCTTAACTTCATTAAATTTGCCTTTACCTTTTGTAAAGGCACATCTCTTTCTGTCAAATCCCCGCCTACTACAACAAAATCAGCCTTCCCTATGGCCGTTTGAATGACCTTATCAGATATTGTCCGTTTATGAATATCGGAAATAAAAAAGATGGTCATCCTTCCAAACGTTTCAGGAAAATCCTGAAAAAGGAATTCATGCCGGACAACATCATTTAAAAAGGCCTCCCGCAGCATATATAAAAGCAGGCATAACCCAATGATGAGAACAATCAACAAGATAATTGGGATTAAACCCATATTCACATACCCCTTTAAAACTCTAAGATTCTAATGAAATGGTACCATAAACGATACTTAAACTAAAAAAAACAAGTGCCTGCTCCCAGCCAAATCGAAAAAGAATCGTGAATACGATGATCAGAAAAACCATTTCTATAATCTTCAAGAGAATATGCTTCTTCTGTGCACCTCTTAATTTATGTATGAAATCCTTGATAAGACCACCCGTAAGAAGGACACCAAGGAACAGGGCTAAGGAGGCAGCCAAAAACTCAAGCGGGTGTGTAATTAAAACAATAAAAAAATCAGCCAAAACAAATGGTTTCGGAATCCAAATCCATTTAATGAATAAATAGCCGAACAAGTAGATAAACAAAATCCTCCCTACTGCAAGCATGCAAAAATCCCCCCCATAACAATGTATGAGGGGGATTGGTATTTTTTCCACGATTAAGTATTTTTACACTTCTTCGATACTTAAAATACGGAACCCATGTTCTTCAAGTTTTTTCGTAAATTTATCAATGTTATCTTTCTTTTCAATTTTCATGACAATTCTTCGGACCAGCTTATCTGTTTCGTCAAAGGTGACCAGCGAAATGATATGCTCGTGAAAATGATGGGCGATTTCCGACAAGCGAGCGATCCGCCCTTCCGTCTCAACTGATGTAAACGCAATCCTCACCCCAGGGCGATTGACTCCAAAAGCACTCTCAAAGAAGCTCAGAACATCTGAGCGAGTTATCACCCCTAGAAAATTACGGTCCTCATCTACTACTGCAAGCAGAGGAAAATCTTTTAAATCAAGCATCGTCCTTTCAAATAGTTCCGCACCTTCTAAAAACATCTCTTGGTGGGTAGCAATGTCTTTCACACTCGTCGTTGTTAAATATTCTTCCTTTGTTTTATTGGAAAGAAAATAATTTTCATAAATCCCATATCTGGTCACTACACCGACATATTTATTACCTTGCAAAACAGGTAGGCCATCAATTTCTTGAGCTTCCAATCGATCCAAGGCTGCTTTAAGCGTTTCGTTTTCCTGTGCTGTAATACAGTCATGCTTTGGAATCATCATATTTTTTACGAACATATTCCTATCACCTCTAAGGTTAATACTTCAACTACATTATAATTCTATGTCAGCGTTCGAAAACCTTTCATTTATTAAACTTTTATGTCATTTCATAAGAATATTATCATATGATTAACTGATGCTGAAATAAAGGGAGGGTTTCCATGAACACTCATCTTAAGACCTATCATCCGTATGTAAGTCCTTTCGACCCCTGTAAGCCGATGCTTGAAAAAAAGTATTCCACACCGCCTCATTTATATATGGGTTTTCAACCACCAAATCTCCCACAGTTTTCTCCTTTTGAGGCTCTTAAAGCAGGTACGCTTTGGAAAGATTTCTATGATCCCTGGTACGGCCCCAATGAAATTGCAAAAGGGGGTATCCCTTCATGAAGCAAGTTCCTGCCGAGTATTATCAATTGATGGAACAGCTCCAAGCCGTCGACTTTGTCCTGGTCGAGCTCACTTTGTATTTGGATACCCACAATGATGATCTTGAAGCAATAAACCAATTTAACCATTATGTAAAGGAAAGAAAGCGAATAAAAAAAGCCTTCGAAAGCCAGTTTGGCCCCCTTCAGCAGTTTGGCAACAGCTATTCAGGGCATCCTTGGAATTGGGACGATTCACCTTGGCCATGGCAGGTATAAATTCACATAAAAATCAGCAGTAGTGAACGTTCAAAGGGAGGGATAAAGGAAAATGTGGATATATGAAAAGAAACTGCAATATCCTGTCCGTGTCAGCACCTGCAACCCGATGTTAGCCAAATTTTTGATAGAACAATATGGAGGTGCCGATGGAGAGCTTGCTGCAGCGCTCCGATATTTGAACCAACGATACACGATTCCCGACAAAGTCATCGGCCTTTTGACAGATATCGGAACGGAAGAGTTTGCTCACTTGGAAATGATTGCCACCATGGTCTACAAGCTCACAAAAGACGCTACTGTTGAACAAATGAAGGCAGCAGGGCTTGACGGGCACTATGCCGATCATGATAAAGCCCTATTTTACCATAATGCCGCTGGAATTCCTTTTACCACTCAGTATATCCAAGCTAAAGGTGACCCAATCGCCGACCTTTATGAAGACATTGCTGCAGAAGAGAAAGCACGGGCAACCTACCAATGGATTATCAATATGAGCGATGACCCCGACTTGAATGACGGTCTTCGTTTCCTCCGGGAAAGAGAAATCATCCACTCGCAACGCTTCCGCGAAGCGGTCGAAATTTTAAAAGAAGAAAAAGGAAAGAAGAAGATATTTTAATTAGGAAGAGGCAGAGATTCTGCTTCTTTATTTTTTTTCATGATATAGATTGATATCGTAATTTTTTTTCATCATTGCAAAAACGATATGGCGATTTTTCCACTCTTCTTCCTTCTTCCAAAAATCTTTACTGCGGTCAGCAATCTCAGCCCTCAACTCCTGGTATTCCTTCTCCTTCTTATCCTTTTGCTGCTTCAAAATATTCATTGAACCGTACCCAATGAGCGTAACCGCCATTAAAAATATGATAACCGAATCATTTAACGAAGCAGAAAACATGGCAAAAAAGGAATAAGAATAATATTTCGCAATGGCAAAATAAAAATAACAAAAAAAGATGGCTGCCAATAAAAGAGTCGAATAGATAGAAAGATAATGTAACTTTTCTGCTTTATCAAATTTTTCCTTCTTTTTCCGGACATTTTCTAGAACCTGCTTGGTCGCTTCATCCGTATGCTCAAGCTCCCTAATGGGAGAATCCATATCCATCCCTCCATTTCTCCATTAATAAATATGAACTTGTCCGCAAACTTATGATTTAAAAATCAAAAAAACCGACCTAAAAACGATCGGTTAGTTGCTAATTGGGATTTTCAATACCTGACCAACATAGATTTCGTCATTGGACATGTTGTTTGCTTTTTTTATAATGTCCATCCCTTTTTGAGATTTATAATACTTCATCGAAATACTAAATAATGTTTCTTGCTGCTGAACCTTATGACGAATGATCGTCTCTTGTACTGGTTCACTTTTACTTGTATCCGTTTGTGTTGGTTGATTCTGAGTCTGCACTGGTGCATTATTGCTGGCAGCCCCTTGAGGTGAAACAGGACTTTCCGTGGACACATTTTTTTCCGTATTGGCAGTCGGCTGTTCTTCGGCTGGAGGAGTTAATAAGGTGCCCGCTTCTACACTTTCCGGATTATCAGCTCCATCGGCATTTACGGATTGTTCTTCCTCCACTTTATCAGTCTCTTCTGAAGTTGATTTTTTTAGGTTAATAGTTTCATAGCCAACAGGATCCGTTGAAGCTTTCTTAGAGCCATTTATTTGTTTTCCATCAAGATAAGAAATAACACTGAAAATAATCACAGGAAGAAGAATAAAGAATAATACCAGGATCCGAATAACCGGATATTTTATTTTCCATTTTACCTTTTTCTTTTTTTCCCGATGGACCAGTTCTCTTGGCGGCAATTCATCGTTCACTTCGATATTTTCATTCACCTTTTGTATTCGTTGTTTTAATCTTTCGGCTTGCTCTCTATATGGTTCTTCTCTATTCATTAAGCCCTCCCCCTCCTTGCTGATCATCTGCCGAAGAATGTTTATACTTTATAAAAATACCTAATAAGAAATCGATAATAAAATGCATTATAATGGTGACAGCCAGATTATTTGTCGATTCATAGACTGCCCCAATAACAAAACTAAGCGTAATAATGTTGATAAATAAAAACACATTAAACAGGTAGCGGTAATGGATTACCGCAAAGATAAGACTAGCCAAAATAAGCCCGACTTTCGTTTGGATAATCCCTCTAAATAATAATTCCTCGCTAAAGGAAACAAACGCAGCAATAATAAAAATATGGAATATATTTCTTTTCCGGAAAATCCGTTCATTTAAGCCGCCATCATCATAAAAAGATGTAGGCAGCCATTTCATTAAGATTAAGTCAATGATGACAACCGCTATCCCCAATGGCACGCCTATGGAAATAATCTTAACGTCCCTTACATCGATTGCTTTCAAAAAAGAGAAATGGTCAAATAGGAGCAATCCTAAAATGAGTGAGATCACAAGCAATATGACCTGTGTCATATATAAGTGAAAAAGTAAATCTTTATCAGTTAAGCTGCTAATTAGTTCATTATATTTCTTTTTCATTCCCTCAACTCGCTATTAAGTAATAATCCGGCTAGGTATTCCTTCCATTCAATTTTCCCTAAAGGATTCTTCCTCATTTTATGGGAGGCTGAATAGTTTTTTTCGTCAATTCCACAAATATCACAGCATTGCTCAATTTTACTTGTCACCTGTTCCTCAAAATAATTCAAAAGGAATTCGCGCCGGCACCGATTTGACAAAACCCATTGTAACATTTGGTAAATATTTTTTTTCTTCATTGTTATGCGTTCATTAACAAATCCTTTAATTCTTTCTTTGCTGTCAAGAAGAGAACTTTTTTCTTTGGCTTCTTTCCGGAAAAGATTCTCCACTAATCTCCACTGAACCTCAGAAAACCCTCCTCTTTCCTGGGTGCCTTGATTGAATTGAGGTGCATCGCCTTTTATTCCGTGTCCAATTTCCAATTCATGAAACAGCCAGTCAATTTGCTGTTCCGACGGGAGTTCGCTTTCGGCAAGCTGAAAAGGCAGCTGTTCATCTCCTGGTGAATATAAAAGATAGGCGATACTCGGCAGACCATCGCGTCCTGCCCGGCCAATTTCCTGAAGATACGACTCGATTTGCATCGGCATATGAAAATGAATAATAAATCTGATATTATCCTTATTCACTCCCATCCCGAATGCACTTGTGGCACAAATAACATCTAGCTGGTTATGAATAAATTGTTGCTGGATTAATATTCTTGTATCCTGATCCAACCCCCCGTGGTAAGCACTTGCGTTACAAATATTCTTTTCCTCTAGCAATAAAGCCATTTGTTCGGCCATTTTTTTGCTTGAAAAGTAAATAATACCAGGTTTTTCAAGCTTGGCAGCAAGCTCCAAAACCCGGTCTGTCTTTTTCTGATATTCTTCTAATTCCTCGATCCATATGGCTATATTAGGACGGTCAATTGTCGATTCCACTTTTACAGCATCCTCTATGCCTAATGATTGGATAATATCCTTCCGGACCTTTCTTGTAGCGGTGGCGGTTAGAGCTAGTGTAAGGGGGCACCCTAAGCTTTTCCTTATTTCACCCAATTTGGAGTAATCCGGCCGAAAATCATACCCCCATTGAGAAATACAATGCGCTTCATCCACTACAAATAAGCAGATCGCAAGGTTCCGAAGCTTTTGTAAGATGAAAGAGGACTGAAGCATCTCCGGTGATATAAAGATAAACTTATAGTCGTGCAGCCGGTCTAGAACATAACTTTTTTCCTCCAAAGACAGAAAGGAGTTTAAAGCAATAACCCTTTTCTCACCCAAACGACCTAATTGTTCCACTTGATCTTGCATAAGGGATAGAAGCGGGGAAACGATTAATATCGATCCATCAAAAACATAACCAGGAAGCTGGTAGCAAAGGGATTTGCCCGTTCCGGTCGGGAGCATTGCCAAGGTATGCTGTCCATTTAAGATAGCTGAAATGGCTTCCTTTTGCCCTGTTTTAAACGATAAATAGCCAAAATGTTTTTTTAAAAGATTTTCTAATTCCATTGCCGGTCACCATACTTCGCCAACACTAACCTGATTTGAAAATAACTGGCACGGCTGACTTTTTCCCTTATTAATTTTAATTGCTTTGTGGCGGCTTGATTAGCAATTTGCAAAATTTCCAGCTGTAATTCTTTATCAACAAAAGCATCGATTGAAAACCGGTCTATTTGCAGCGCAAATTCCACTAAATGATCTTCGATTGTGCTTGTTTTTAAATTTCTGTTTTTGGCTATCATCTCTATCGAATATCCCTGCGATAGCAACTTCCATGTTTTTCGCGCCGTAATGGTTAATTCATCCCCATGCTCCAAGCCCTTTAGCAGATGGGATAATATCGAAAAATTAACGCCTCTTGTTTCTATTTTTTCAATCAAATAATGCAGTGTATTAGTAAATGTAAGATGATATTCATACACATTAACATTCATTTTTTTGGATGCTTGTTGAGCGGTTAATCCTATTTGCCGGAATCCAGTTAAACGGAAGACAATCGTAGACGGATCAATTTCCTGCCCATCTTCGAAGCATTCGTTCAATTCTTCATATAATTTTTCGCCAATTTCGTTTCTTGAGAGATGACTTTCTTTAAGAACAGCTTTAACCCAGATAAGAACCTTTTTATTTTTTTGAATCGGTATATAGCTTGTTTCCTGATTAATGAGGTTAGAGACTACTTGAACTAATAAAGAGAGCCGTTCCCAAAATATAGTGGTCATTTGGTGATAACGCCAGCCATTGAGAAAGAATGGAATACCGATATTTTTCAAGCGCTGCTCTCCTGAAGAACTGAGCAGGTATTTTTTCTCACCTTGCTCCATAATCCACCCGTTGTCCCTCATACAATGAATTATGGCTTCAAAGGAGTCTCTTGTCAGCGGTTCAAGTACTCCAAATAATCTTTTTAACGAATATAAATGAATATCCTGAATGGTTTGCGACGATTTCTTTCCTTTTAAAATGTGGTAAACAGAATAAATAGTTCTTTCGTTATTAATTTTTTTCAAACAATAAAGAATAACTGATTCTACCCATTCCATTTTAGACTCACCACTTATCCTAATTCGACAAAAACAGTTAAATTTTATTATATTTTAACATGAAACAGGTATTGTGTTGTCCAAAAATGTGGAAGTTTAAGAAATAATGGGACTAAAGGTACCAAAATCAAATTTCTATTGAAAAGTTATTCATACAGCTTTACAATAGATATGTGAATTGTATTTTCCATCACAAATGGAAAATAAGTAAGCATATTACTTGTTATTTAACTGGGAGGTTTTTTTCATGGCAAAGTATACAATTGTTGACAAGGAAACTTGCATCGCGTGTGGCGCATGCGGCGCTGCTGCACCAGATATCTATGATTACGATGATGAAGGTATCGCATTCGTAACACTTGACGATAACGAAGGTATCGTTGAAATTCCAGATGTTTTAATCGATGACATGATGGACGCTTTCGAAGGCTGCCCAACTGATTCTATTAAAGTTGCTGATGAGCCATTCGACGGTAACCCAACTAAATTTGAATAATCTTTGACCGAAGATATTCTTAAGCTGCTACCCCCCGCCTAATATTAGCCGGGGGGTTATTTTTTCGATAAAAAACAGAGGCCCCAGTTTTGCGGCCTCTGTTTCGTTTTAAGCATTTTTTACTGAAAATTTATTTAACCATGCCTGCATTCGGATGAACAGAAGCATGAAAATGAACGACATCATTATGCCCTTTAAGATATTGAAAGGCAGAATCGCAGGTACGACGAGGTTCCGCATATCCGGGAAACCCATTAAGGCCGTATAGGCAGGTAAAATAATAAAGTAGTTGGCAATGCTCATCACAACAGCCATGATTATAGTTCCAACTCCTAAGGCAAGTGTCATTCCCTTTTTTGATTTCAATTTATTATACACATAGCAAGTCGGCAGAATAAACACAATCCCTGCCGCAAAATTGGCAAGGTGGCCAACAGGAATGCCTGTCGGGCTCCCTGTTGCAAAATAATTCAACATATTCTTAAACAATTCAACTAAAATTCCTGCCACTGGTCCGAAAATCAGCGCAGCAATCAATGCAGGAATATCACTAAAGTCCACAAACAAAAAATTAGGGAACATTGGCAGCGGAAAGTTTAAAAACATTAATAAATATGCGATGCTGCTCAGCATCCCGATTGAAACCATTGCTTTTACCTTTGTGTTCTTCATTTTCTTCATCTTCCTCTCTCCTTTTTGATCCATCACGTTAGGAAGAGAGATTCAGCTTTTATAGGTACGCAAAATAAAACTCCCTCAAGATTGAAGCTTGAGGGAGTAAATTTAGGTACGCTTAATAAACATTCGATCAAAGAAAATTTTTCGAATGCCTGCAGAACCTCCATCTTCTCCCATCCAGACTATACTGTCGGCTTTGGAATCACACCAAATCCTGCCCAATTAGGCTCGCGGGCTGAAGAGTTATACTCTAATACCGCCGATCGGGAATTTCACCCTGCCCCGAAGATAGATCGTTATAAAATTATAAGTTTATTATACTGAAAACCAGTCACTTTGTTAAGCTAAAGTTATTTTCCGTTTTTTAAATATTTAGATAAAGAATACCCGCAGCAATAGGCTGCGGGTTAAAAAGGTTTTAATTTACTGGACGATTAAGACTTGATTAGGCTTGATTACATCCGTGTTTAGATTGTTGATTTCCTTTAATCTTGCCACTGTCACATTAAACTTTTGGGCAATGGAGGACAAGTTGTCACCATTTATTACAATATATTGGTTTACAAGCGGCTGCCCGCTGGGTTCAGGAATATTTTGCGGACGGCTGCTTACCTCCAAAACATCCTTGCCACTGGCTGCAATTCCGCCCTGAACCGCTTCACCAACATCGGCATCTCCCAATAGGAGTTCCGGATTAATGGCAAACTTTTTGTCATATCTCCATTCTAATTGGTGTGATTCAAAATGAAGATGGGTGCCGGTAGCCTGACCGGTCCTTCCCATTGTTCCGATGGCCTCCCCCCGCTTAACCATTTGACCTGGCACAACGGTCCGTTTGCTTAAGTGGGCATAAACCGTAACGAAATTGCTTGGGTGCTTGATAAATACAACCTGACCATATGTATTGGAATAATAAGACTTGATCACAGCCCCATCTTCAACTGTCAAGACCGGGGTGCCATATTTTCCGGCGATATCGATTCCTTTATGCTTACCCTGTCTTGTCCCATATGTATCAGAAATAACACCATCCGCCGGCCAAATCCATCTCTCCTTCTCCGTTTTCGCCTCAGGCAATCCAGCAGCTTCCGAGTGTCTCCCTCCGAGAAACAACAAACCTACACAAATCGCCATGATAATGGCAATAAAAAACCTCTTTATATAGTCACGCATTTCACTATTAATCCTCCTTACATCTTGTCCATACCTCACCATATGTTCTTATACTCGAGTTTAGAACATATGGTGAGGCATGGGACGGCCTGACCATATTTGTTATAATTTGGAGTTAATTGCTATTTTATGCATAAAAAAATCAACCGTTTTGGTTGATTTTTTTATCATTTCTCGATTGTCCGAAGATTTGGGGCCGCTGGCACCTTGATTTCTTTTGTTAAATCAAGCGGGCCAATATTTGCTGCGGGAGGATTGCTCACAACCACTTTTTCAAATCCGAATTCTTTTGCCGTTAAAAGGATGGCCTCCATCGACCAGACTGCCAACCGTTCATCTTCTATACTGGCATCTTTCGCAAAAGTGATGGTTAACGTGTTATTATTTGCTGTTACATCCTGAATTGCCAATTTTGGCAACAAAGATCTTTGTAATTGATATTCCTCTACCACTGACTTCATGGCATCAATTGCAGCTTTAATATCCTTATATGATTCAGGTGTTGGCACCAAGAACGGAACATCACTGCCATTAGGATAGTAAAAGAGGTAGGCATGTTTTTTCACATCAGTGATGGTCAATTTTTCTAAAAAGTCATTGCTTAGTTCGATTCCAGGTTCACCATTTGTGGTGAACTTAATCGTTTTGACGCTGCTATTGGAAGAAATATCATTTTTTAACGCACCGAGAAAAATTTGTTCGGTTGCACTGCCTTGGCGGTATGGATGGTCTGAAGGTACATCGACAATAACAGTTTCATTAGCATTATCATAATGCAATGTTGCCTGAAGCGGATAAAATTCACTTAGGCCCCATTCCGATTCGTTTAGGTTTGCCATTTGTGCATTATATAGGGTAAGCCAGTCTTTTCCTTCGGTATTTTTGACTATAGTTGATACTGGTACCAGATTTTGAGCCTGATTATCGGGGATCCAATAGGTCAACACGACACCGTCTTTTATTTCATCATCATAAACAGCTGTTTTCCCGGCATAATCGTTTTGCGTTTCGGCTTTCTTTAATGTTGAGTATTTATTCGCCTGTGATTCCTGATTGGCCATACCGCCCGCATCGCTATTATCCTTGGCAATTTTCGCTTCTTTTGTTGACTCTTGTTTGGCATTGTTGATTGAATAGTGATTCGTATCCATAAACTTAGGAGCTAAAATAAAAAATAAAAATAGTGCCGCTGCAGCGGCAATACCCGGCAGGATCCAGGAAACAGTTTTCCGTTTTTTACGTGAAAGGTTTTGGTAAATGTCACGAGGACGGCGATAGTCTTTTATTTTAGGCATTTGTTTTAACAATTCTACGAGCTCTTCATCGCTCCACTCTGACTTTCTCAATATTTCCCTCCTCCCTTCGGTAAAATGTTTCCATGTGCTTCTTCAAAACCTTCAACGAGCGATGCTGCGTCGTTTTGACTTTACTTTCTGTCCACCCTAGAGCCTCTGCTGTCTCTGCTATTGACAAATCGTGAATAAATCGTAATATAACGACGGCCCTTTGGTCCACGGTACAATATTCCAAGCATTTATATACCCATTTAATTTCTTCTCTTTGAACAGCCATTTCCTCAGGGATAGGATGGTCGTCCTTTACCTGATTTGAAGACCAATCAAATTTCTCAAGGATTCTTTCCTTCCAGCCCTTTTGCTTTCGAAAATAATCAATCGCAACATTTCTCGCAATTGAAAAAAGCCAGGTTTTTTCGCTGCTTTTTCCCTCAAAGCGATTATAAGACTTAAACACTCTAATATAAACCTCTTGAACAAGATCCTCCGCCTGCTCTCTGTTTCTAACCATATAAAAAAGAAATTGAAATACATCATGGTGATATTTTTGATAAAGTTCATCGAAAACGGAGTCCAACTTTTTTCCCCTCCCCGTTCAAAATATTAGTCGATGCTTATGTATAAAAGGTTACACTTTCTTAAATATAGACTTTTTTGGGATGAAAAGGAAGGTATTTAATGGAAAAATAAAAAGAGACTGGCGCGAGTAGCCAGCCTCTTAAAAATGTTCCTTGTGAATCAATAGAAATCGGCAAAATCCATGGTCATTTTACGATTTTCGTGGGAGTATGAAGGAAAATGTCGTTCCCTGTTCAACTTTACTTTGAACGGAAATATGTCCACGATGGGCATCAATGATATTTTTGGCTATAGCCAGTCCAAGACCTGTTCCTGACCTGCCGCGGGTTCGTGCCTTATCAGCTTTATAAAACCGTTCAAAAACAAAGGGTAAATCTTCCTCGGGAATCCCTGTTCCTGAGTCCACAACATCCATTCTGACTCCTTTGTCCTCGGAAGTGACTTTTAAGGTCACAGAACCATCCTTGGGCGTATGCCTGATCGCATTATCAATTAAATTCGTAAGAACCTGTTCAATTCGATCAGGATCCATTGTAAAGGTTGGTAAGTCGTTATCGATTTCAGCCAGTAATTGAATTCCATTATCTTTGGCTAACCCTTGAAATTTATGAATTATCCGTTTTATAAAAGTAGAGATATTGACCTCTTCCAATGTTAATTGAATATGACCTGCTTCCATTCTTGCCAAATCCAGCAATTCATTAACAAGACGGCCCATTCTGAGCGATTCATCATAAATGACTTTTGCCATTTCTTTTTTCTCTTCCTGCGTTTCCGCGATATCGTCAACAATCGCTTCACTGTAGCCCTGAAGCATGGAAATTGGCGTCCTCAGTTCGTGTGAAACATTGGCAATGAAGTCTCTTCTCATTTTCTCCAATTGCCGTTCCTCGGTCATATCCCTTAAGACCGCAACTGCCCCGCGAATAAAGCGATTACTATACAGCGGGCTAACCAGTATAACCCAATGACGTCCTTGCAGGGAGATTTCCCCAATCTGCTCTTTTTCTGTATCAACTGCTTTTTGAAAAAGATTCATGACTTGAGAGGGAATCGCCTCCGATCCGGAGATTATCCCTTTTTCATAATACCAATATTGAAGAAAGCGATCGGCCGGAGGATTTGTGATTAAAATCGTTCCATCCCGGTTGAAGGTAATAACTCCATCAGCCATACTGCTTAAGATGCTCGACAACTGCTCTTTTTCCTGATTGAGCGCGTTCATGTTAAACTTTAACTGCCTGCCCATTTGATTAAAAGCAGTAGCCAATTCGCCAATTTCATCATGGGTCAAAATAGGGACCTTTGTATCAAATTTCCCTCTTGCCACCTCAAATGCAGCTTCCCGCATTTTCCTTAACGGAGCGGTTATTCTTGTGGACAAAAAGAATGCGAAAATGGTTGTAAGAATAATGGCAACACCAGCCACAAGCAAAATGAATTTGGTTGCTGACCGAGATGTTTCCTGCATGACTCTTAGAGATTGATAAATGAATACTGCCCCACTTTGATTTCCGGAGAGTTTAAGCGGCACGCCGATGATTGAATAATTGGCGGCAGTGCCAGCGCTATTTTTTTCGGATGATAGATCGGAGATTTTCTCTACCCGTTTATTTTTGTGTAATACACTTGATAACTCGGGATCGTTGCGAATATCTTCAATCGTTAATTTACTTCCTCCCTTTGTGTTTGGAGAATAATAAACTTCATCACCTTTTACAATGACTACTTTGGTGACATCATCAATGATTTCCCACGAAATCTCCAAACCGAGCGGCCATTTATCTGCTGGATGCTCTTCCAGTACAGTGGCGATTTTTTCGGCTGTATGGGTCAAATCATTTTTTGTTTCATTAATATTATAGTTTTGAAAAAACTCGAGGAGCATCACTGTTAAAATAAACAGGACAAATGAAACTAATAAAATGATGGTAAACCAAAGCTTACCGACTACACTTCTTAAGAAGGTCATTCATTTACTACCTCAAATTTGTAACCTACTCCCCAAACGGTAACAATCATTCTAGCAGCTTGTTCCGAAACTTTATTTAGTTTTTCGCGAAGCCGTTTTACATGTGTATCAACTGTCCTTAGGTCTCCGAAAAACTCATAATGCCATACTTCCTTTAACAGCTGCTCACGGTCAAATACTTTGTCCGGTGCTTTGGCAAGAAAATATAACAGCTCATATTCTTTAGGCGTTAAACTAACCTCTTTACCATCAGCAGATACCCGGTGGGCATCATTATCTATTGTTAAATGAGGAAATACAATGACATCCTTTGTTGTTGTCTCCGTTTGCAGGAAGGTAGTTTGTGATGAACGTCTTAACAGTGCTTTTACCCTTAGTACTACCTCACGCGGGCTGAATGGTTTAACGATATAGTCATCTGTACCGACTTCAAAGCCCTGTACCCGATTCACCTCTTCACCCTTTGCCGTCAACATGATAACAGGAGTCGCCTTTTTCTCCCTTAATTCGCGGCAAACCTCAATGCCATCCTTGCCAGGCATCATTAAATCCAAAAGAATGACATCATAATCGTTAGCCAACGCTTTCGCTAATGCTTGAGTACCATCCTCTGCTTCATCAATTATAAAATCTTCGCGCTCTAAATACATTTTTAATAATCTGCGAATTCTTTCTTCATCATCTACAACTAAGATTTTAACGTCCTGATCCATTATTAATCCCCCCATGTTGTTTATTTTACAAAATGGTCTCCATTTTTGCTATACGTTGAAAGCTAATAAATCCGATAAAAAGTGTCAATAATTTGACAATGTAAATAAAGGACAATGAATTCTATTACTATTATTTGAAAAAGGCCCTCACTTAATGAAGTGAAGGCAAAATTTTGGCCGTTATGATCATCCTGCGTAAGAATGGAGTCCAGCGATAATCAGGTTGACGGCGACAAGGTTAAACATGATAATAACAAAGCCAATTACGGCAAGCCAAGCGGACTTCTCTCCGTGCCAGCCCTTTGACAGACGAAGATGCATGAAGGCGGCATAAAATAACCAGGTTATTAATGCCCATACTTCCTTAGGGTCCCAGCCCCAGAAACGGGACCAAGCCATTTGTGCCCAAATCATTGCAAAGATTAGTGCTCCCAGTGTAAAAACAGGGAATCCAATTAATACGGAACGATAGCTAATCTCATCAACAAAATCAAGGTTTATATTTTTAACCAGCGGTTTAAGAGCGGCAGAAATTCGCTTTCTAATAATCAGCCTAATGAGTCCATAAAGGATAATTCCCCCGATCAATGACCAAATGACCGTATTTAGTTTTTTGGCATTAACAATACCAGGCATCTCAACTAATGGTTTAAAGCCATCCTTTGTCAACAGTTCCCCTTCGTGAGGTCCTGCAATTGCAGGCATCGTATATTCGACAACTGCCTCGTTATCATGCTTATCAACCCAATTAAATTTCTCATGGTACCCCATACTGGAGAAGATTGAAGAAACGGCCACAAAGCCCAAAACTGTAACTAAAGAAAACATAACCGCTTCAAGCCAAAAGGTTCGTTTACTGGATTTGGTTTGATCAATGGCTTTTACTAAATAGATAAGACCTGCCGCAAAGCTTATTGCCAAAATGGCTTCCCCGATTGCAGCAGTGGTAACATGAATATGCAGCCAATAGCTTTGCAGTGCCGGTATTAATGGAGTAATATCCCTTGGGAACATACTAGCATACGCGATGACCAGGATGGCTACAGGCATTGTAAACAGACCAAGCAGCGTCGTGCGGTATATAAAATAAATCACGATAAACGCGCCGACAAGGGCCATTCCAAAGAATGTCGTAAACTCAAACATATTACTGACCGGTGCATGTCCGGCCGCAATCCATCTGGTAATAAAATAGCCAAGCTGAGAAACAAAGCCCACGATGGTTAGAAATACAGCAATTTTTCCCCACTTATTTGTTTCTTTCTTATCAGATAAACCTTTTTTCTCCTTGATTGAACCGCCGAAAAACAGCGTCGCTATTAAATATAGGATAAAAGCGATAAACAATAGATTACTGCTTAATGCTGCCAACTATACTACCTCCTTAACCTCTTTGTCCCTTTGAAGTTGATCATCAGGCATCGTCAATTTGGTGCCTGTTAAAATAGCTTCAAGCTCCCGTTTCAAGCCGTACCAATTCTTGTTTGTATGGGCGGCAATCCAGACCTGACCGTTTTTGCGCTGTACCCAGATACGACGGTGGTTCCAGTAGGCACCTTGAATAACCCCAATCATGAAAATGATTCCACCAATAATGAACACCCATAAAGAGGAATCCTTTCTAACAATAAAACCGGAAACATTTTTTGTTTCAATTCCCTTGAAGGCCAGTTTATAGGTATTATCACCAAACGGTTCAATAGTCTGTCTGATGGCTACAAAGCTTGTTTCCCCTTTTGGCTTATCCGGTGTATTCATCCGGAAAATGAAGGCCGGGTTATTTGGTACCCGTGATTTTGTTGATGGTTCCCCGTTATCGTCAAATTCGAAATCTGGGAAATAGTTTAGAAGTTCCACTGAATAGCCATTACCTAAATCGTACTTCTCCTGTGGGTTAGTTAAGTCAACCTTCACCTCGCCAAAGGCTTGATTTGTGCTCTTATTAGTGAGAGCAAATGTCATCGCTTTAAATTCAGTTTTAAAGGAAGATTGAAAGACAGAGTAACCATCGAAGGATAGTGGCTGATTTACTCTAATCTTATATTCCTCTAACTTCTTTAACTTCGGCTTTTCACCTGGGATTTTCTCTCCCTCCCGCTGATACAGAACGACGTTTGATTGATAGTTCTTCACAACCTCGCCTGCCCGGTTAAGTGCCTTTTCGAAAGTCTTATTATTTTTATCGTAATGTTCTAATATAAATTGATTATTTTTAATATAATATTGTTCATTCGTTTCCGGAACTAATGCTGTTTCCCCTTCACGAACCCAAAGGTCCTCATTTACATAAAAACCAGGGATAAAGCGCAGCATTCCGCCAAATAAGAAAATTATTAGTCCGATATGGTTTATATATGGACCCCAACGGGAAAAACGATTTTTCTCTGCAAGAATATCGCCATTTTCTTCACGGACATGGTAACGTTTTGCCTGCAAATGTTTTTTCACCGTTTCAAGGTCGGTTTGCTCAGCCTCGGAATTTGTGCCAAACACCCGCTGGCGTTTGAGAAATCCCTCATGTCTTGTGACCCTTTGTGCTTTTAATGCTTTATACAAAGGAACTACCCTGTCAAGACTGCAAATAACAAGGGAAATGCCAATCATGGCGATTAATAATAAATACCACCATGACCCATACAAATCATGAAAGCCTAGCTGGTAGTACAATTTTCCAAACCAGCCGTATTCCTGCTCGTAATAGACATCCGGCGGCAGATTGATATACATTTCCTGAGGCAGAATCGTGCCCAGAATAGAAGCTATCAGTGTGATAATAATCAGCCAGACGCCAACCTTTACAGAGGAAAAGAAGTTCCATATTTTATCAATGATGGTTTTGTTATAGGTTTGCGAGCGGCGCGCACTGCCCTCATAGCGCATATCAAGAAGTTCTTTCTTGTTGTCTGTTTCATCCAGCACCTTACCGCAGGCCTCACATAACACAGTGCCGTGTGGATTCACATGACCGCATTCACATTTTACATCGTTCATTAAAAAAAACTCCCAACAACCTTTAAGGTTTAATTTTCTCCATAAACTCCCTTACCATTTTTTCCGTCATTTCGCCGGTATGATATTTCACAACTTCCCCGTTTTTATCGATTAGAAATGTTGCTGGCAGCGGGTTAATACCATAGGCTGTCATGACTTCTTTATCGGTATCGATCATAATCGGAAATTCCAGCTTATAATGCTCAGCAAATTGGTTTACTTGCAGCTCGGATTCCTGAATATCAACTGATAAAACTTGAACCCCTTTGTCTTTATATTGTTGGTATTGATTATTGATATATGGCATCTCTTTCTTGCATGGTGGACACCATGTTCCCCAAAAGTTTAAGAAAACTCCCTGACCGCGGTAATCGGACAAACGATGTTTATTCCCGTCCATATCCGTTAATACAAAATCAGGAGCTTTTTCCCCAACGGCTACCTTTTGTTTCGTATCCTTTGTCAAATTGGCATATAGGCTGTAAGCAACGGCAGCACCGAGAATAAGCAGAATAATCGTTCTCATCACCAATCGCCGTTTTTTCATTCGAATCTCCTCCATTTACTACAGAGCACAGTTAGTCTAAATTATATCATTTATCAATGTACTCACAGTGATTACCACAGAATCTAATTGTGACGATTCTATGAATTTTTTCGCTGCTTCGATACATCCAAAGCAAGTGCCCTCATCTGCTTCATCTCATGGGTAGTTAGTTCTCTAGCTTCTCCAGCCCTTAGCCCTGTTAAGGTTAAAAATCCATAACGTTCCCTCTTTAACTTCAAAACTTCATGGCCGATTGCCTCAAACATTCTCCTTACCTGACGGTTTTTGCCTTCGTGAATAATAATCTCAACGATAGAGGTTTGTTTTTTCTTATCAGTTGACAGCAGCTTCACTTTCGCCGGCGCTGTTTTTCCATCCTCTAAACGGATTCCTTTTTCAAGCTTCTTAAGATTTTCCCTTAAAGGAAGGCCTTTTACTTTAGCGACATAAACCTTTTCGATTTCGTTCTTAGGATGCATTAGTAGATTGGCAAATTCGCCATCGTTAGTAAGCAGCAATAACCCAGAAGTATCATAATCCAGGCGCCCCACAGGGAAGATTCTTTCTTTTATAGCCGGAAAGAAATCCGTTACTACCTTTCGGCCTTTTTCATCGCTGACACTCGAAATAACCCCTCTTGGTTTATATAATAGGAAGTAAACAGGCACCTCTTTCTCAAGCGGTATTTCATTTACCTCTACTTTATCGGAGGGTGAAACCTTTACACCAAGCTCGGTGACGACTTTTCCATTTACTTTTACCCTGCCCTCTTTGATCAGTTCTTCCGCTTTCCTTCTAGAAGAAATTCCGGCGCGGGCAATTACTTTCTGCAATCTTTCCATTCTTTCACCTCAAAAAATCTATCCATAGTATAGGGAACAAATATAATTTTGCTATAGTAATAATTCTTATTTTAAAAATGCATTTGTTCTATCCTACTGAATTATGACACAAATTCTCCACTTTTCAAAGTCTAAGCGGCGTGCCTGATAAAATACAAAAAGCAGGCTCAGTTAAGAACCTGCTTAGATTGTTGAGATAGGTTGTTTTTATCGACAATTTCTTACTTTACCAGAATTTAAAAACCGATATTTATTGATTGTTCCTTTTTATGGGCCTGTTGATTTCCGCTACGGGCACTCGCTTTCCGCGGGGAGGTCCTGAAGCCTCCTCGGCACACCCGCGGAAAGCGAAGCGCCTGGAGCACCAATCAACAGACTTTGTTGAAAAGCCTTTATAACAAATATTTAAAGAAAATGAGTAAAAATAAAAGGCTATCGAAAGTTTTCGACAGCCCAAGCATGCTTTATTTAAGAACCTGCTTTTTGTTATTTTGTTCCGAAAATGAAGGCGACGACGATGATGGATACGATGATACCGACTACGTCTGCCAAGAGCCCTACTTTTAAGGCATCGCCCATTTTTTTGATGCCGACTGCACCGAAATAAACAGTCAAAACATAGAAGGTCGTGTCGGTGCTCCCCTGCAATACGGACGCTAGTCTGCCAATGAAGGAATCCGGTCCGTACACAGCGATTAAGTCACTGGTCATACCCAAGGCTGCCGTACCGGAAATGGGACGAATCAATAATAACGGAACGATTTCTGCTGGTACACCCATCATCTTCATAAATGGACGAAACCAATCCATAATGGCATCCAGTGCACCTGATGCCCGGAAAATGGAGATGGCCACCAGCATTCCGACTAAAAACGGGATAATCGAAACAGCGATTTTTATCCCTTCCTTACCGCCCTCAACAAAGCTTTCGTATGTCGGCACCTGTTTGATGGTGCCATAAATCAGGATAAAGCCTATTAATAAGGGTATAAATGTCAAAGATACTAATGAAATAAATTCCATAAATAATCATCCTTTTCGGCTTCTGCGATAATAGAAGTAACGGTCGATGAGAACGGCCCCTATCGCCGAAAGGATGGTGGCAATAATGGTTGGAACAACAATTTCGGTAGGGGATGTTGAATGATAGGTCATTCTGATAGCAATGACGGTTGTCGGGATAATGGTAATGCTCGCCGTATTAATCGCCAAAAATGTGACCATGGACCTTGAAGCTGAGTTTTTTCCGCCATTTAACTTTTTTAGCTCCTCCATTGCTTTGATGCCAAGCGGCGTTGCGGCATTCCCAAGGCCAAACATGTTGGAAATCATATTTGACAGCATATATCCCATCGCTGGATGTTGGACTGGTACGTCCGGAAACAATATCTTTACAAGCGGGCGAAATAATTTAGCCAGTTTTTCAAGAAGTCCTGATTCTTCCGCAATCCGCATCATTCCAAGCCAAAAGACAAGCACGCTGATCAGGCCGATACATAAGGTAACCGCTTCTTTCGCCCCATCAAATACCGCCCTGTTTACATCCTCAATGGTCCCATTAAACAGGGCAAACACAATCCCAATGACGGTCATTCCAACCCAGATATAATTAACCATGCGCGTTCACACCTATTAGTGAAAAAAATATTTTTTTAACACTTTCGAACAGACCCTTCTCCTTTTTCGGCAAGCTTTGATAGTAAATAGGCGATTCCTTTACGGCCCTTCCATCCAAATAAACAATAGCTTTTCCGACTACTCTCTCTTGTTTATTTTCATCATCCCATTTTTTATCAGGCTTGTTTAACTTATACTTAATGCTGAATAAGTCCATCTCTTGGCTGGTTGCCGGGTAAACAATTGATTTCTTTAAGAACAAATGATTTTGAAAATATTTCGGACTTTTGATATCAATTTTTCCTTTTGTTAAGACTTCTGCCATATCATAATCTTTAAATCCGTATTCATACATGGAAATATGATCATCCCAATCATTTGGGTCGTTCAAGGTGACCGCGATTAAATTCATATCACCTTTTGCCGCTGTCGTTACCAGCGTCCGCTTCGCCCGTTTTGTATAGCCTGTCTTACCTCCGGTTGTATATTTATATTTTGTTAATAACCGATTTTTGTTCTTCCATACCCTGTCCCAGCTTTCGGTTGGATTAGGAGCGCGATGCACCTTTGTACCGGAAATTTTTTGATAGATTTTGTTATGCATCGCATAACGTGTCAAAATGGCCATATCATAGGCGGTTGAATAATGGTTTTCATGGTCATCCAAGCCATGGGGATTTGCAAAATGAGTGTTTAACATGCCGATTTCCTTTGCCTTTTGGTTCATTAAAAAAGCAAAGCCATCAACACTTCCACCGACATATTCGGCGATGGCAACAGCTGTATCATTTCCGGACCGCAGCATTAACCCATAGACTAAATCCTCAAGTTTTATTTTTTCACCCGGCTTCAAGTACACGGATGAGCCCTCTGCACGGACTGCTTGTTCACTTACCTTTACATATTGATCTAGTTTTCCAGATTCGATTGCTAGAATCGCGGTCATAATTTTCGTAATGCTGGCGATTCGTCTTTTCGTAAAAGCATCCTTTTCATAAAGAATGCGGCCGGAATTTTGCTCAATTAGAACCGCACTAGCAGCACTAACATCAAAGGAAGCCTCGGCTCTCTGAGGATGATTAGCGGCAAATAGTGAGACTATGAGGCAAAAACAGGCTATTTTCAATATACTTCTCATTAGATATACCTCGTCCTCCTCGTTATTTAGTAAATTTTATGCAGGACAAAGTGTGATATGACAAAAAAGAAAGCGGCGGCGCCGCTTCCTTGTCATAGGGGAGACCATTTCGTGTCCACTGTTTTTTCAAATCTCATTTCTACATCGTGCCAGTTTACAACATTCCACCAGTTATTGATGTACTCGGCCCGGTTGTTTTGATATTGAAGATAATAGGCATGCTCCCATACGTCTAGGACAAGCAGTGGGATGGTATCCCACTGTGTCAGCAGCATGTGCCGTTCCGTTTGTAAAATTTCCAAATGGTGTGCTCTTGGCGACCAAACCAATAACGCCCAGCCTGACCCTTCAACCTGTTTGGCGGCCTCGGTGAAATGGTTCTTAAAAGCCGTGATGGTTCCGAAATAATTGCTGATTTCCTTTTGCACTAATCCGTACGGGTTTCCTCCGCCATTTGGGCTCATGTTTTTCCAAAATATCGAATGAAGATAATGACCGGACCCGTGGAATGCCAGCTCCCTTGACCAATGCTTGACGAGGGAAAAATCGTTTCTTTCCCTTGCTGATTTTAGGTTTAACTCTGCCTTGTTTAAACCCTCAACATATGCACGGTGGTGTTTATCATGGTGAAGCCGCAAGATTTCCTCAGAGATATATGGCTCTAACGCGTTATAAGGATAGGGCAGCTCGGGTAGTTTATGGCCTCCCGGTGGGATTTGTTTTTCAATTGCCCAAATGGTCCCTATCTCCTGGTCACGTTTTTGGCTAAAATAATTTTCCAATTTACCATGGATTTGTTCAGCTCTTGCCTGAAGACCGATCAGTTCTTCATTGGAAAGCTCTTTTCTTGAACCTTCAATCATATCCGTAAATTCATCAAGTTCATCCCATAATTCAGAGTTTTGGCTGACCCGTTCGGACTGCAGAAAATGCCGCATCTGCTCATTCCATTTAAATAATTCATTTACATACCCGCTAAACCGGCTCATTTTCTCCCCTTCCTTTCCGCTGCACGAGTCTCCCTAAAAGGTATGAGGAAAAAAGGTCGGTAAGAACAAGAGAAAAGGCTGACCTTTGCAAGGACAGCCTTAAAATATTAATTATTTGGATTGAATCATCTTCGTGCGATAATCTGTTTCATAATATTCCAGTTCTTCTCTTATGCGCTGAAACTCACCTTCCAAGCTTTTTACCAATTGCTGGATTTGTTCGGCTGTAGTCCGATAAAACTTGATGGAATTTTTCCCGGTATAAGCAGAACGGCTGTTTTCAAACCAGGCATCATTTTTTGGTGAGAAGAATTCCTCGATGCATTGATGATAAATCTTATACAATGTTTTCTCAGCAGCCGCTTTTTGAAACGGATCTCCCTGCAAAATAACCGTACACGCTTCGAAACCCTCCTCGCTGTACACAGCAAGCTTTCTTAACGTTGAAAAGATTAATTTATGATAGTTAACGTCTTCATCATTTTCTAATTGCAATTGTGAAATTGTTGTTTCATTTAAAAAATCCCCAATCGCGGTAATAGTCTTTGCAAGGAAATTTTTGACATCGAGTAATTGTGAATGAACTAATGAATTCCCCATTCTTAACCCCTCCTATGTTTAATTAGGCTGCAAGATAAACTCTAGCGGCGAACGCAGCTGATAGCCGTTTTTTTGCTTTAGGCTTGAAAAGATTTCCGGCAATTTTTCGAAATTGATACCTTGAAAATAGGAAGCAAATTCTTGTTTGGAATTAATATAAAGCCGTTTGCGCCCGCGTAAGCCTGGGTTTTTCAGCAAACAAACAAGGGCAACAATATCTTTAAAGCTCACCTCAAGTCCATCTTGGGCAAAAATGGGATCTTGCTTAAATGGAGTAAATTCTTGAAAAATAGAATCAAAATAACGGACATACAAAACATGTAATGTTTTTTCAGTCCCATCTTCCATAAATGTTATCTCACTTCTGTTAAAGAAATCCTCTGAAGTATTGGATTTTTCTTTTTCTAATTCATACCCTTTACATTCTTTAATCAGCAACTTAAATCCCGCTCCTTGTAAATATGCTTAAACCATTGTTGCATAAAAAAATATGGATAGCTTTATTTTATCACATATTCTCTGTGCGGATATTATGAGTTCAATGTTTCTTGAAATTTTTCAAAAAATAAATCGGCTTCCTCCTGAACAAATTCATCCTCCACTTTTTCGGGAAGAGGCGGCAGTTCATTCAAGTTCTTCAAGCCAAAATAATCAAGAAATTCTTTGGTAGTACCATACAAAATGGCGCGTCCAGTCCCCTCAGCACGGCCGACTTCTTTGATCAGGGCCTTCGCCATAAGCGTGTTTAACGGCCGTTCCGTTTTAACACCACGGATTTCCTCAATTTCAGCCCTGGTGATTGGCTGTTTATACGCGATAATTGCCAAAGTCTCCAAAGCAGCCTGCGACAATGTCGAGGTATGTGGAGAATCAACAAGCTTTTTTAAGTAGTCGGCATTGCCTTTCTTTGTGGCAAGCTGAAACGTCCCGGCCAGTTGAACTATCATAATTCCTCGATTTTCATTAGATTCATACTCTTGTTTTAAATTCTCAATAATCTCACTTGCATGAAGATCATCCACTTCGAGGACCTCGGCGATTTGTTTAAGGGAAAGCCCTTCGTCTCCTGCCGCGAACAACAGGCTTTCCAATATACTTGTCCAATTAATGATATCCACCAACATCTGCTCCTTCTATTACTGCTTCAATTAAAATGTCCCCAAAGTTTTCTTGTTGATGGACGTTAACTTCCTTTCTTTTCATCAGTTCTAAAATAGCTAGAAAAGTAACAACGATATGGTCCTTTGCCGGAAAAGGAAATAATTCAGTAAAATTTCTCCTGCCCTTAAGATGCTTTAATTCTTCCATGATCTCGGTCATTCTTGTCTCAATGGAAATTTCCTGCCGAGTAATTTTCGCGGCAAGCGGCCGCTGCAGTTTCTTTCTTCTCATTAGTTTTTGGAACGCAGCCAGCATATCGTAAAGGGAAACATTCATATCTTTTTTCCCAGGCTGTACTTCCTTCGTAAAGTCGGATAAATCACTTGGCGGTTTGGTATACATAAGGGATCGCTCTTCTTCCATCGTTTTTAAATCGTGAGCAGCCTCCTTGTACTTTCTGTATTCTATCAATCGCTCAACCAGTTCATCCCTCGGGTCTTCCTCGTAGGCTGTCTCGAGTTGATCAACGTCTTCAAACTCTTCCTCATGCTTAGGAAGAAGCATTTTGCTTTTTATCGCCAGCAGTGTTGCCGCCATTACCAAATATTCACTGGCAACATCCAATTTTAATTCCTTCATGGTATGAATATAGATTAGATATTGTTCCGTTATCTGTGCCACGGGAATATCATAAATATCAATTTCAAGCCTGTTTATTAAATGGAGCAGCAAATCAAGCGGCCCTTCAAATGCATCAATTTTCACCTGATAAGGCATTCATCTCACCAAAATTCTAAAATCATATTATACAAACGACTACTAATAGTATAGAGGATTCAGGATGGTTATCCAATAGAAAAATCAACCGAACACTCTGCCCTTCCGTAAATACTGGTAAGTTAGCCCATAACAATGGACAAATTCATCACATATGATGACATGGAAAGAGAAAAAGTGACGGGAGGTAATAATTATGGCTGATGGAGCAGCAGGCTTCGGACTCGGCGGCGGCTTTGCGTTAATCGTCGTACTGTTCATTTTATTAATTATCATTGGTGCTTCCTGGGTTTGGTAATTAAAAATGATTTTAATAACTAAAGGACCCGTTTCTAACGGGTCTATTGTTTTACAGCCTGGTCATGACCTATAATTGCCGAATATGGTAAACTGTACATATATAAAGAAACTGGAGGGGAAATGCTTGTACCCAAAAGAATATATCGAATTTTTAAGTCATTTTCATGGCGACAGGGATTATTTTGAGTGCCATGAGATCCTCGAAGACTTTTGGAAAGGGTCTGACCCCGGCAACAAAGAGTCTATTTGGGTAGGGTTTATATTATTGGCAGTATCGGCTTACCACCATCGCCGCAAGAATTTTAACGGTGCACAGAGAACATTGGAAAAGGCTATTACAATCATTTCTAACCAATCTTCCTTACTACCGGATCTGGGTTTGGACGGCCGGCTTTTCCTTCAGACCATAAAAGAACAGTTAATAGGTCTGCAAAATCGCGAAGAATATAAATGTATGAATCTGCCCATAAGCGATCCTGAATTGCTCCAAGCGTGTATGAAATTGTGTGATGAAAAAGGGTTTGACTGGCAAAGCGAAAGTGATTTGGCGGATCTAGAGATCATTCATCGCCACAAATTACGGGACCGGTCAAGTGTCATTGCAGAAAGAAACAACGCGATATTAAAAAAAGGCAGCGGGGCATGAGGCCGCTGCCTTTTCCTATATTTAGCAAACATCACATTTCTCAATAAAAGAAGCTGTGTTCGCGTTCGAAGTAATATTTTTATCCGGATACATTTCCTTTAAAGCTTTAACCATTCTTTTGCCTACTCCTTGGAAGCGGTGTGAGGGATTAACAGAAACATGTTGAATTTCCAAAGTATTGGTATCCTGATGATAAATCGCCCCAATCAGTCCAATAATATCTTCTTCCTTCCAAAGGAACAGCCTATGATTCTCTTCTGTTTCGTATTCCTTCATGGTTTGCTGGAGTTTCTTGAGATCTTTTTCAGTTGGCATAAAAGACATTAACCCCATCGCAATTTTTTCGAATGTTTTCTTATAGCGAATTAACATACGTATCCCTCATTATTTTCAATAAACCAATGGTTTGGTTTAACAATAGTGTATTTTTCAAACTGGTTTAATGATTTTCTTTATGCAGTATATGTATTTGAAAATCTTTATGTTCACTAACCACAATCATACCGAATTCGTCATCATTCTTCAATGGAAAATCTCTACTTGCCTGGCGCTATGAACATCCAATAGATAATTCCCCAAATAATTGATATCACAATAAGAATGCCAAATAAAGCCCAGTTATTTCTATTCATACAAATCCCCCATTAACTTACTTACCTGTCCTACATTCTACACCAAAATACAAAAATAATCCATTTCTCCTAAGTCAGACAAATTTTCGTGAATAATTTGAACCTATGAAACTTCTAATTTGTTTTTATCGTTATATAATAATGGAATCGGTTATATTATTAAAGAAGAATCTTTATTATTGTCAAAAGCGTTTTAAAAATCAAGGAGGCTATTATGAAAAAATTATTGATACTCCTCACGGCAGTCTGTTTATTTCTCGTTCCTATCCGCAGTTTTGCAGACATGGCTGAAGGAGATATGATTGTAACATTAGGTGAAAATTTAACAGAAACGCAAAAAAATCAATTGTTGGAGGAAATGGGCGCGCCGAAGGATGTTCAAATTGTGACCGTATCTAATCAAGAAGAGCATCAATATCTAGGGAAATATGTCTCAAAATCATTGATTGGAACGAAGGCGATTTCTTCATCAGCGATTACAATTGCACCAAGCGGCTCTGGCATAAAAGTAAAAACGAAAAACATTAACTGGGTTACAGATGAAATGTATGTCAATGCTCTGATCACGGCTGGCGTGAAGGATGCTGACATCTATATAACCGCTCCTATCTCTGTTTCGGGCACCGCAGCACTGACAGGGATTATTAAGGCGTATGAAATTTCCGCCGATAAAACAATCCCTGAGGAAGTAAAGCAGGCGGCCAATCAGGAAATGGTAGAAACAGCAAAGCTTGGTGACGCCATCGGTGCAGAAAATGCAGCCGCCTTAATCGCAAAAATAAAAGAGGAAATTGCCAAGAACCAGCCGAAAAACGATCAGGAATTACGGGCCATTATCGAG
The DNA here is from genome assembly GCF_058323225.1 of Neobacillus sp. PVCKKU3. Lineage (NCBI taxonomy): Bacteria > Bacillati > Bacillota > Bacilli > Caryophanales > Bacillaceae > Neobacillus > Neobacillus sp. PVCKKU3. Next base: position 34,550 of record NZ_JBLVQN010000010.1, on the reverse strand, counting down.
CAAGCGGCGAAAGAACTAAATGTAACCCTTACTGAGGAACAGATTCAAAGGCTGATGGACTTATTTAATAAATTGAAAAGCTTGAATATTGACTGGAATCAGGTTAGTGACCAACTCAACAAAGCAAAAGACCGTATTTCCAAATTCCTGCAATCTGAGGAAGGGCAGGGATTCCTGGAGAAGGTTAAACAATTCTTCATTTGGCTCATTGATGCCATTAAGGCCCTATTCTCATAGTTTTTTTTATAAATGAAAACTGCCGCTCGCGAGCGGCAGTTTTATTATTTTAATGGTAAATCATATCTTACAAGATCTTCGTATGATTCTCTTTTCACGACGAGGGTGGCTTTACCATCTTCGACGAAAACTACTGCCGGACGTGGAATCCGGTTATAGTTGTTGGCCATGGAATAGCCGTAAGCACCAGTACAGAATACGGCTAAAATATCCTCATCCTCATGCTCCGGCAATGGCAAATCCCAAATCAGCATATCTCCTGATTCACAGCATTTGCCGGCAATCGAGACAGTTTCTGATGCTTGTGCCAGCGGCCTGTTGGCAAAGACCGCCTCGTATTTTGCCTGGTAGAGTGCCGGACGGATATTATCACTCATCCCGCCATCAACCGCCAAATATTTCCTGACACCCGGAACATCTTTGGAAGCTCCGACCTGATAAAGAGTAATCCCGGCATCTCCTACAAGAGAGCGGCCTGGTTCAATCCAAATTTCTGGCATTTTAAGTGAATATTCACCAGCCAGCTTTTTAACCTCTTTAATGATTTCACTGACATATTGCGACGGTGGAATTGGCTCGTCCTCTTTTGTATAGCGGATTCCAAAACCGCCGCCAAGATTTAAAACTTCTGACTCAAAGCCAATACGTTCCTTCCATTCTGCCAGCTTTTCAACTATTTTTTGTGCTGCTAATATGAATCCGGTTGTTTCAAAGATTTGCGAACCAATGTGACAATGGATCCCAAGCACATTAAAATGGTCAAACGGAATAGCGGCTGTTAATGCATTTTCCGCTTGGCCGTTTTGCAAGTCAAAGCCAAATTTCGAATCTTCCTGACCAGTTAATATATAATCGTGGGTATGTGCCTCGATGCCAGGAGTGACCCTCAGCAAAATATTTGTCTTCACCTGTTTCTCCAAACAGATTGCTTTTAACAGTTCCATTTCATAAAAATTATCAACGACAATGCAGCCGATTTTTTGGTCCACTGCCATTTCTAATTCTTCCCTGCTCTTATTATTTCCATGAAAGTGAATCTTTTCTGGAGGGAAACCAGCTGTTATAGCTGTATATAATTCACCGCCGGAAACAACGTCCAATGATAGACCTTCTTCCTCCGCGAGCTGCACCATTGCCACAGTAGAAAATGCCTTGCTGGCATATGCAACCTGAGCCCTTACATTTTGTTGTTCAAAGGTTTTTTTAAATCCCCTTGCTCGTTCCCTGATTAAAGCAACATCATAAACATACAAGGGAGTTCCAAAGTTTTTCGCGAGCTCGACAGCGTCGAGACCGCCAATTTCCAGATGCCCATCCTTATTCACACCTGTTGTACCGTAAAAATACATTCCCTTCCCTCTCTCCCTAACGACTCACTACAGTCTATGTAGACAATGAGTAAAAATAATAAACAAATAGACAGAATCCGCATTAGAAACTGCCTATTTTTATTTCTTTAATCCTTTATTTAATTAAACACTTTAGCATAATTATGCACATTCTGCAATTTGTTTTGAAAAAACTTACCCATTTGGAGGCTGACGGTAACGGTTTCTTGGATGGACAATACTTGGCCTAAGCACAGCACCCGGTATAGCCCGCCGGAAGACAATTTGTAAAAATCCTTTTGGTTCGAACGGAAGAAACGGCCATAAATATGGGGTGTTGAGCGCCCGCATACGAACAAGAAAGATAAAAAAGATGGTTGAGCCAATGATAAAACCTGGTGCATGGAAAAATGCCACTGCTAACATCAAGATCATTCTAGCGATTTTATTGGCAACACTTAATTCATAGCTTGGGGTCGTGAAGGTTCCGATGCCGGCGACCGCTACATAAAGGATGACCTCAGGCACAAAGAGACCGACATCAATGGCAATTTGTCCAATTAATACAGCAGCAATTAAGCCCATAGCCGTTGACAACGGTGTTGGTGTATGAATGGCAGCAAGCTTCAAAAACTCTAACCCAAAATCCGCCAAAAACAGTTGGACAATTAATGGAATATTAGTCTGCTCATTTGGACCAATAAAGGCGATTTTCTCTGGCAACAAGGATGGTTCTAGGACCACTAACAGCCAAAACGGAAGTAAAAAAATGGATGCTGAAACTCCTAAAAATCGCATCCAACGGACGAAGGTTCCCATTGCAGGTGATTCTCGAAATTCCTCGGCATGCTGGACATGATGAAAATATGTAGTAGGTGTAATAATGACACTTGGCGAGGTGTCACAATAAATAATTACATGCCCCTCTAATATATGGGCAGCAGCAACATCTGCCCTCTCTGTGTATCTTACAATGGGATATGGATTAAAGCCCTGCTTTACGATAAATTCCTCGAGAGTTTTATCCGCCATCGGAATTCCGTCAATATCAATGGCTTTTAATTCCTGTCTCAGTATATTAAGCAAATCCGGGTCGGCCACATCCTCCAGATAGCCTAACGCAATGTCTGCTTTTGAGCGCCTGCCTACCTTAATCATCTCAAAGCGGAGCCGTTCGTCACGAATTCTCCGTCTTGTTAAAGCTGTATTTAAAATAATATTTTCAACGAATCCATCACGGGCGCCTCTCACTACCTTTTCCGTATCAGGCTCTTGAGGCGACCTTCCTGGATAACTTCTGACATCAATCGCAAACCCTGTACTTTCACCGTCAATGACAATCGCGATTAAACCGGATAAAACCTTATCCACCAATTGATCAAGATGGGTAATTTGCTCTACCGATTGGTTTACTAATCTATTTTCAATTAGCTTAAAAAGGTCTGTAGAAAGCTTTTCCCGATTATTGATGCCAACCAGTTCTTTGATCAATTGAATAATGTACATCGTATCGCACAAACCATTAACATAGTAGATTTGGATGTCTTTCTTTAAGATTGTTAATTTCCTGACCCCCAAATCAAAGCTTATCCCTAAGCCGACACTCTGCTTCATGTAGTTTTCTACTTCATTCACTGATTCAGGAATCGGCCAATGTTCCACTTTGGATTGTGTCGTCGTCATAAAATCCACTCCTTTCAAGGATAAGTTCTACAGCTTTTTCTGTTATCGGCGCACCAAGCTTGTAGGAATCGTGTCTCGCCATTTTGCCGATATCTCCTACTCCTACAATAAGTGGTACATTTAATTGATCCAGGCAATAAACGGTATCTCCATTTAGTCTCCCAATTTCCAGTTCAGGTATACCATATTTATCTACTCCATATGGTGTTAATTCCCCGTCCCGATCAATACTTACATCTACCTTTGTCCATTCCTCGTGCCTAGATTTGGCTGCAACAGCAACGACGCCGAGAACATTGATGTCCTCATGTTCCGCCACGTATTTTAAGGCCTTCTCTCCGGCGCCTTCTCCAACAATGCCGCTGTCATCAAACATAACAAGAACCGGGTCGTGGGGTGCTTTCTTAATAAGTTTGACAAGCTCCGGCCCCGACAATTTGGAGGGATTTCCCTTGGACTGTGTAATACAGCGTCCGCCGACCGTCTTGGCAACCTGCTCTAAAGACCTCCTGGTGTGTTCATCGCCATCTGTTACTAAAATAACATTCCTTTTGGTGCTCATACTTTGATGTCCTTCCCTTTTAAAGATTTTAATGATGGACAAAGTAAAGCCATTGAAAGATGGAACCAAATATTTTTCCTAAAACAATTGCCATTATTAAAATGACAATCTTCCCATCTAAATGAATTCGCTTAGCAAGGATTGGGAAAACGTTTAAAGCCTCTGTAAGACCTGCAGCCAGCATCCCAACAAAGACACCGCCAAAAAGCCCCAAGGGGATTAAGAAATAAGCGGATATATCCAATACGGGGTCCCTTAAGCTGGCAAAAACTCCCGTTAAAGCCCCGATAACGACTCCCCATTCATACTGATAAATCATTTTCATCGTTTTGGTAAGCTGAGTTAATCTGGGGATAACCCCCAGAACGGTAAGAAATGCAACAAATCCCGAGCCAACGGCCAACCCACTGGCAATTCCCAGAAACATAACAGCAATAATTTTAATCGTCATGAACCCGTTTCATACTTTCTTTATTTTCATGGAGAATCACATAATTATCCAAATCCATCTGATAATTAAACATCTCAACCTCGAGCGGACTTGGTTCATCATTAATTCTCTTCTTGAAGACATGATTGAAAAAGAGAATCATGCCTAGTCCTAAGCCAATTGAATAGGGAATTTGAAAAAGCAGCGGTTTTGCTTCCTTCTTACCTGTAATGATTGTGTAGATTTTCTCCTGCACACTTTTCATACTGACATCATCATGAAAATTCATCAGTGTCATGGCCGAACCGAAAAATAAAAGAAACCATATTAAAAGAAAAAAAGGAATCGAAACTCCTTTTTTCTTGGCTACTACTTCAATAATCGTCTGCGCCGGTCCGATTGTTTGGACCTCAACATCCTCAAACCTGGCCGTTATTAACCGAATGACTTTCATGATATCGATCACAACAATATTTCCGTCCTCATTTTTTAATTGGTAAATCTCCATCGATTGTAAATCATGAAGGACCTCTTCAGTGGCAATCATCTGAGCAGCATCTTTTAATAAAACCTTTCCCTCCGGAGGAACTTGAACACGATTCCGCATGCGAATGTAGATTGTTTTTTCCAAAACATCACTTCCCACACAAAGATTTCTCGTATATGTAGTATGGGTAAAAACTGCCTTTTTATGAAAACAAAAAATGGAATGATTTTTTTCATAAATAAAAAAGACCAAATGGATTAGAGATCCATTCGGTCCTTCATTTGCAAAAGTATCTTTTTTTCTAGTCTTGAAACTTGAACCTGGGAAATTCCCAGTCTTACCGCTACTTCTGATTGGGTTTGGTCCTTATAATAGCGCAAATAGACAATTAGCCGCTCCCTCTCATCAAGCTCGCGGATGGCTTCTTTTAATGCAATTTTATCAAACCATTTGCCTTCGTTACCATCATCAATTTGATCAAGCAGGGTAATTGGATCCCCATCATTTTCATAGACTGTTTCATGAATAGATGAAGGTGTCCTGCCTGCTTCCTGGGCAAGTATGACGTCCTCAGGTGAAATCTCTAGGTATTCTGATATTTCATTAACGGTTGGAATTCTGCCAAGTGTTTTCGACAGCTCATCCTTGGCCTTGCGGATTTTGTTCCCCATCTCCTTCAGCGATCGGCTGACCTTGACCGTACCATCATCACGGATAAACCGCTGGATTTCTCCAATGATCATCGGGACAGCATACGTAGAAAACTTGACATCATAAGATAGGTCAAACTTATCAACTGATTTTAATAGACCGATACAGCCGATTTGAAATAGGTCATCCGGGTCATAGCCTCTATTCAGGAACCTCTGAACAACAGACCAAACAAGCCGCATATTTTTTTCAACGATTAAATCGCGCGCTTCCTGATCCCCGCCCTGGCTTCTTTGAATGAGCTCCTTGACTTCATGATCCTTTAAATACGTTTGATTTTTTTCGTTTTTGACCTCCACATCCATCGGCAAGTCTCCTTAATTGCAAAGCATTTTGCTAGATTTTAAATGCTTTCGTAGTCTAACCTCGGTCCCGCTGCCAGGCTGTGTGAAGACCTCTAACTCATCCATAAAATTCTCCATGATGGTAAAGCCCATGCCGGATCTTTCGAGTTCCGGCTTTGTTGTAAATAATGGCTGACGAGCTTCTTCCACATCTGCTATACCTAATCCATTATCCTTAATGGACAATTCAATGAAACTATTCTCTATTGAAACATGAATATAAACAATTCCATTCGGGTCATTTTCATACCCATGAATAATTGCATTTGTAACTGCCTCTGAAACAACCGTTTTTAGCTCTGTCAGCTCATCCATAGTCGGGTCAAGCTGGGCGATAAAGGCAGCAACCGTTACACGGGCAAAGGATTCATTCTGGCTTAATGCGCTAAACTGAAGAGTCATTTCGTTCTTCACGTTAGGCCACCCCCAATCTCTGCAATGCAAATTCTTCAGTCGGTTCCATTTTGATAATTTTAAACATGCCCGACATATCGAATAATCTTTGGATTGCAGGGGAAATTGCGCAAACGACCATTTCACCGTGCACCTGTTTAATTTGCTTATATCTGCCTAATATAACACCAAGCCCAGAGCTATCCATAAAGGTTAGTTGTGCCAGATTCAAGACAATGTGGCGGATTCCATTGTTTTCAATTACACTTGAGGCTTTTTCGCGAAGCTCATCAGCTGTATGGTGGTCCAATTCACCGCTTAAACGAATCAGCAAAACATCGTGTTTAGTTTCAAGTTCAATGTTAAGACTCACTATCCCTCGTCCTCCTTATTCAGGTATAGTGAGTCAATTCGCCTTTTGTCCATTCATTTCCTTCTCAACATACAAAACTAGTCGATTTTCGCTAAAAGTAGTGATTTCGTTTCGCGATTCGACATTCCCCTTATTTTCCAGCCTTGGTAAACATGCCGAAGGAACGTTTATAAAGGGTCCACCAACCTGCCTCCTGGACAGTACTTTTGGCAACCAGAGGACTTTCCAAAACCACCTTGCCATCTTTAATTAGCTTAATGGTTCCTACTCGGTCACCTTTTTGAATGGGAGCCTTTAGTTTCTTTTCAAGAGTGATCTTTTGCTTCACGTCCTTGGTCTTTTCTCCCTTTTTCGTAAGAAGAGAAAGCGGCTCGCTTGTTACAGCCTTGACTGTTTTGTCCTGGCCTTTACTTACTTTTGCTTCACCAATGGTTTGATTTCTTTTGTAGACTGGATGCGTTTGATATTGGCTGAACGCATAGTCAAGCATTTTTGTGACTTGGGCATTGCGGTCCTTGGATGTCGGAGCCCCAAATACTACTGCAATGACTCGCATTCCATCCTTTTGTGCAGTTGCTGTTAAGCAGTATTTTGCTTCAGCCGTAAATCCAGTCTTTAAGCCATCCACTCCTGGATAGAAACGAACTAATTTATTTGTATTGACCAGCCAGAATTTTTTATCCGTATTTTCACGGAGATAGGCTTCATACATTCCCGTGAATTTCGTAATGTCTTCATATTTCAATAATTCTTTTGCCAATACGGCCATGTCATGTGCAGAGCTATAATGACCGCTTTCTGGCAGGCCAGTCGTATTTTTAAAGAAAGTTTGCTTTAAGCCTAGTTCCTTTACCTTTGCATTCATCATGTCAACGAATGCTTCTTCGGAACCGCCAATTCTTTCGGCCATCGCAACAGAAGCATCGTTACCTGAACCGATGGCAATCCCTAGCAGCATTTGCTTGGTGGTCATTTCTTCGCCCGGTTCAAGAAAAATTTGCGAGCCTCCCATTGAAGCGGCATACTCACTAGTGCGGATTTTCTCATCCCACTTCAGTTTTCCTTTGTCAATCGCCTCCATGATTAATAACATGGTCATGATTTTTGTCATGCTAGCAGGAGGTAACTTCTCGTTGCCATTTTGATCATAAAGAATCTTTCCGGTATCTCTTTCCATTAAAATAGCAGAACGGACACCCGTGACAATCTCAGTCCCTTGCTTTTCCTCCGCTTTTTTCTCCTCCGCCGCAAAGGCATGAGGCCCCCCTAAACTTGTAAACATAAATAGCAGAACTATTAAATAGACTAAACGACGCTTCATTGCAAAACCCTCCAATCTTTATAGCCAACATTTTTTCCAAAATTACCAACTTTATACATAAAAAGGTGTCAGGCACCACGTGAAAATTTCACATGGTGTCTGACACCCGCCTAAGACTTTATTTATTCCGTTATTTCTTCGTATATGAGGGTCGGTGCTTCTACTTTGGATGAAGAGATTTTAATATTTTCATAAAGCTTTTCTGATACTTCTTTGATGTCTTCGAAATTGCTATAAATGGTGACTAGGGATTCACCTTTGTTTACCTGGTCGCCGATTTTCTTTCTGAGGACGAGGCCAACTGCGAGGTCAATCACAGATTCCTTTGTTGCCCGGCCTGCCCCGAGAAGCATGGCTGCGGTCCCCACTTCATCAGCAACAATTTCGGAAACATAGCCGTCCTCTTTGGCTTCCAGTTCAAACGAATATTTTGCCTGTGGCAGTTTTTCCGGATTATCGACTACAGTTGCATCTCCGCCTTGGGAGCTTAAGAATATCTTTAATTTTTCCAGAGCCGACCCGTTTTGGATTGCCTCCTCCAATAAGGAGCGCGCTTCTTTTAGTGACGGCGCCTTTCCTCCTAAGAACACCATATGGCTGCCTAAGGTCAAACACAGCTCTGTTAAATCCTCAGGACCTTCACCCTTTAAGGTGTCAATTGCTTCTTTTACTTCTAAAGCGTTTCCGATGGCAAACCCGAGCGGCTGGCTCATATCGGAAATCACCGCCATAGTTCGCCGGCCGACCTTGTTGCCGATCCCGACCATCGCACGAGCTAATTCCCTTGAATCCTCAAGGGTCTTCATAAATGCTCCAGCTCCTGTTTTCACATCAAGAACAATCGCGTCCGCACCAGCGGCAATTTTTTTGCTCATAATCGAGCTGGCAATCAACGGAATGCTTTCAACAGTTCCCGTTACATCTCTCAGCGCATACAGTTTCTTATCAGCAGGCGTCAAATTCCCGCTTTGACCAATGACAGCAATTTTATTTTTATTCACTAGCTCGGTAAATTCCGAACTGTCAATTTCCACATGGAAGCCAGCCACTGATTCTAGTTTATCAATGGTTCCCCCAGTATGCCCCAACCCGCGTCCGGACATTTTCGCAACCGGAACACCGACTGATGCCACAAGTGGGCCGAGAACTAGTGTTGTCGTATCGCCCACTCCTCCAGTTGAATGCTTATCGACTTTGATTCCCTCGATTTGCGATAAGTCAATCTGATCACCTGATTTCACCATCGCCATCGTTAAATCAGCCCGTTCCTTTTCCGTCATACCTCGAAAAACAACCGCCATGGTAAAAGCACTTACTTGATAATCGGGGATGGATCCCTCGGTATAGCCTTGAATGATAAAATTAATCTCTTCAGTAGACAGTTCATGTCCGTCACGTTTCTTCTCAATCAAATCAACCATTCTCATTATTATTCACCACTTTACCATCAAAATTAAGCAAGACTCTTTACAATTTCTTTAATATACAAAAGGAAATTTGCTTTTACTTTTTCTGTTGTTTCGATAACCTCGTCATGGGTTAGTGGCTGGTCGAGGATCCCCGCTGCCATATTGGAAATGCAGGAAATGCCAAGCACCTTCATGCCGCTGTGACGGGCAACAATAACCTCCGGCACAGTTGACATTCCAACCGCATCCCCGCCAAGGGTGCGAACCATTCGGATTTCAGCAGGTGTTTCATAAACAGGTCCGGGATTTCCAAAATAAACACCATCCCTCACATCAATATTTAAGCGGGAAGCAATCTCCTTAGCCATTGTCCGCAATTCCTTTGTATAGGCTTCCGACATATCTGGGAAGCGGACACCGAAATGGCTGTCATTTGGGCCAATCAGCGGATTTGTGCCCATATTATTTATATGGTCGTTAATAATCATTAAGTCGCCCGGTGTAAAGCTTTCATTTACCCCACCGGCGGCATTCGTGACAATTAAAATCTCGACCCCCAGTTCCTTCATCACTCTTACAGGAAAGGTTACCTTATCCATGCTATAGCCTTCGTAAAAATGAAACCGGCCCTGCATCGCAACAACTTCTACTCCGTTAAGCAAACCAAAAACAAGCTGGCCGGCATGGCCTTCAACAGTTGAAACTGGAAAATCGGGAATTTCGTTATATGGTATTTTGACCGGCTGCTCGATTTCCTCTGCCAGTACACCAAGACCTGATCCTAAAATAAGACCTATTTTCGGAACCTTCTCATATTTTTCTTTTAAAAAGCTGACTGCCTTTTGAATATTTTCGTAATCCATCCTCATTCTCCCTTTTTATAGAAGCATTCATTTCATTATTTCAATTCGTTTAAGAAGCTTTTTCCATAGTTCGGCATTTTCACGTTAAAGTTCTCAGCAACGGTTGCGCCTATATCGGCAAAGGTATCACGTAAAGGAAGTTCACGGCCCGCTTGATTACCCTTTGAGTAGACAAGAAGTGGCACATATTCACGGGTATGGTCTGTTCCGGGGGCGACAGGGTCATTTCCATGGTCCGCCGTAATAATTAACAGGTCATCTTCCTTCATTTTGGCGAATACCTCAGGAAGCCGGGCATCATATTCCTCCAGGGCACGCCCATACCCTTCCGGATCACGGCGGTGGCCATACAGGGCATCAAAGTCAACTAGATTTAAAAAGCTGATGCCTGTGAAGTCCATATCAAAGGTTTCAACCAATTTATCCATCCCATCCATATTCGAAACTGTTCTTAATGATTGGGTTACACCTTCACCATCAAAAATATCGGATATTTTTCCAATTGCTATCACATCAAAGCCGGCATCCTTTAATTCACTCATGACGGTTCTGTCAAAAGGCTTTAAGGCATAGTCATGGCGGTTCGGCGTCCGTTTAAAACTACCCGGTTCTCCTACAAACGGTCGGGCAATGACTCTTCCAACCATATATTTCTCATCCAGGGTTAATTCACGGGCTATTTTACAAATACGATATTGCTCCTCAATCGGAATAATTTCTTCATGGGCCGCAATTTGCAGGACGGAATCGGCCGATGTATAGACGATTAATGCACCTGTTTTCATATGCTCTTCGCCGAGTTCATCGATGATTGCCGTTCCGCTTGCCGGTTTATTGCCGATGACCTTTCTTCCTGTCCGCTGTTCAAGATCCGAAACAAGCTCCTCGGGAAAACCATCCGGGAAGACGCGGAATGGTGTCTTGATATTTAACCCCATGATTTCCCAATGCCCCGTCATGGTATCTTTCCCATTGGAGGCTTCCTTCATTTTTGTATAAAAGGCAAGAGGTTTTTCCGCCTTTTGAATTCCTTTTAGTCCACGAATATTACTCAGACCTAGTTTCCCCATATTGGGCATGTTGAGCCCATTCATTTTTTCGGCGATATGTCCAAGCGTATCGGCCCCCTTGTCGCCGAATTTTTCGGCATCAGGGGCTTCACCAATACCTACGGAGTCCATTACGACAATAAAAATACGTTTATATGTATTAGCCGTCATTTTACTCTTTTCCTCCTTAATTGTTCAACGGATATGGCCGCCTGTTAACTAGCCACACAGCATTGACAACGTTTTCACATTTTCTAAAAAAGAAACAATTCACAACAATATGTTGTCCTATTTAGGCTCTAATACTCTAAAAAGCAGCCGAGCATTCGTCAGAAGTCTGACCTCTTTTATTTTACTAAATGCACGGAAAATTACAAGGAAAAAGCTGCCCGTTTTTTCGGCAGCTTATGACATTTGTATGACTCTATCAATCTATTAAGCTCTCGGATGAAATTTCCGATAAACATCAGACAAACGAGGCTTCGTAACTTGAGTATAAATTTGTGTTGTCGAGATATCGGCATGGCCGAGCATTTCCTGGACGGCCCTTAAATCAGCCCCATTTTCAACCAAGTGGGCTGCAAAAGAATGACGCAGTGTGTGCGGTGTTAGCTCTTTAACAATACCTGCTCCAAGCGCCAATTTCTTTAAAATCTTCCAAAAGCCCTGACGAGAGAGGCGTTTTCCTTGATGATTTAAAAATAAGGCATTATCAGCATGTTTTAGGGAGACAAAATGGGGTCTACCCTGGTCAAGATAGTGTTTGACGGCATCGACAGCCGTTTTGCCAATTGGGATGATCCTCTCTTTATCCGCTTTGCCCCTGCAGCGGATAAACCCCATCGTCAATTGGACATGCTCGATATCCAAGTCAATCAGCTCGCTGACGCGAATTCCTGTTGCATAAAGAAGCTCAAGCATAGCCTTGTCTCTTAAACCATAATGATCATTGGTTTTAGGAGTATCTAACAGCTGTTCCACTTCCTTTAGGGTTAACACCTTCGGAAGCGATCGTTCCATCCGCGGTGTTTCAATCTGCACGGTAGGGTCATCCTCAACCACTTTACTTCTTAATAAAAACTGATGAAATGCGCGAATGGAAGCAATGTGTCTTGCCAATGTCTTAGCAGACTTCCCCTGCTCCTTCAAAAACTCCAAAAAATGAATGATATGGACCCGCTGGACATCATTTAATGAAGGAATCAGTTCTACCTTGTTTAAATAGTCCAGGTAGCTTTTTAAATCGCGCTCATATGACAGCAATGTATTTAGGGCCAGTCTTTTTTCAACGCCCATATATTGCTTGAATTCCTGTAAATGCTGTTCCATTGCCTTACTCCCCATTTAAATAAAAAAATATCAGCCGGTCTACTAGAGAAGAATCGCTTTCGCTCATTGTATTTGAGACCTTAAGCGCCGTTCCTTCGGGTTCGTCGTAGCGGTGATAGTTTTGATATTCTTCAGATACCCACATGATACCATAATAAAAAAGAATCGTGCACCCTGTGAATATGATAAATACCTTTACGGTTTGCAGAATGATTTTCATAAAAGAGAGCATGTTACGTTCCCCCAAAATAGTTTTCTATTAACAAGGTATGCCAAAATGGACAGGTTTTATACCTTGCTGCATCAGGTTTTTGCATGCTCAAAAAAAAGAAAAAGCCCTTTTCATTCAAAGGACTGTTTGATTTTATTCTGTTTGGGTTGTTCTTCATCTTTGACTTTATCCTGGCAGCGATGGCAGATACCATGAAAGGTAAGACGATGGTCTTTTATTTTAAAATTCCATCTCTTTTCTACCACTGCTTCGACATCTTCAAGTAAGTCCTCCTGAATTTCACTAACAGCACCACATTCGATACAAACAAGGTGGTGGTGAAAATGGGCAGCACCTTCCTGACGAAGGTCATAACGGGAGACACCGTCACCAAAATTTATTTTATCGACAATTTTTAACTCCGTTAATAATTCTAAAGTCCGGTAAACAGTTGCCAAGCCTATTTCAGGCGATTTTTCTTTAACGAGGAGGTACACATCTTCCGCGCTTAAATGATCCTCTTCATTTTCCAATAAAACTCTGACGGTTGCTTCACGCTGAGGTGTTAGCTTATAACTTGCTGAATGCAACTGCTTCTTTATTCTCTCAATTCTAGTTTCCATCCTGAAGCCCCTCCCACGCCACTGTTAATACACATTATAACAGATAGGGAAGGAGATTCAAAATAAAATTATTATAAAGTGGAGTTTATATATATTATTATTTAATAATAATTATATATTAATTGAGGTAATCATTGTTTTCATCAGCCATGGCGATAAATATGCTTCAACAATTGACGCCGCTGAAATAAACACGACCGCCGCGATGAGGGCGAAAATATATCCCTTCAGTAAAGGCGCTAAAGGCTTTGCATACTGCTTCATAAATTGCTTCTTAATCATTCTCAATGAAAAAATGACTGACAAGGCCGCCATGATAATAAAGACTGGGATGATAATCAAGTTTTGCGGCAGAATCGAGGAGACTGCCAGCAGAAACCCTTTCCAGCCCATTTGGCTGACAAGGAACCCAACTGTAAAGCCTACCACCATTCCTTTGACAAACAGAAGAATGAGAATAACAGGAAGCCCGATAATGGAAATTCCCAGAATCCAAATTAATCCTATGAATTTACTATTATGAAGGAAGCTTTGCAAGAACAAATCGCTGTTTTCGCCTGCGTTTTCTGTGGAGACTTGTCCAAAGAACTGCGATAAATAATAGAATAAATCTTCCTTTTGCGTAAAGCTCATACTATTGACGACGATTGCGCCAAAAATAACTCCCATAAAAAACAGCACAACAATAAATAAGAAAATTGAGGAATGCTCACGGAAACTTACTGCATTGGATGGGTACAAACGTTTTTTCATTTGCGGTTCCTCCTGGCATTTGCTAATGATTAATACATTCTATGCCAGTCTAGTTTTTCTATGATTAAAATTGATAGATTCCGTAAAATAATTGGAAAAACTATTTTATAACTTTAACAGCGAAAATTCTTAAGGTATTTGTGCGAATAGAACTTTTTATAACAACACGGTATATGTATTTTTAGACATTTGGTAGTTATGAGCTCTTCATAACGACCGAGCGCTTGGTCTTTTCAGCCCTCGGGTGTTATAAGACCTTTTATAACGACCGGGCACTTGATCTTTTCAGCCATTCGGGCGTTATGAGACCTTCATAACTACCGAGCGCTTAGTCTTTTCAGCCGTTCGGGCGTTATAAGCCCTTCATAACTACCGAGCGATTGGTCTTTTCAGCCGTTCGGGCGTTATAAGACCTTCATAACTACCGAGCGATTGGTCTTTTCAGCCGTTCGGGCGTTATAAGACCTTTCATAACTACCGGGCGCTGAGTTTTTGAATCGTTCGGGCGTTATGAGACCTTCATAACTACCGAGCGATTGGTCTTTTCAGCCGTTCGGGCGTTATGAGACCTTTCATAACTACTGGGCACATGGTTTTTTCAGCCATTCGAGCGTTATGAACCCTTCATAACTACCGGGCGCTTGGTTTTTTCAGCCGCTTGGTCGTTATGTGCCCCCCATAACGACCGAGCACTTCATTTTTTCAATCGTTCGAGCTTTATGAATCCTTCATAAAAGAGAGCTCGCCTATTGGCGAGCTTAATAGATAGTTCATATGCGCTGTCACAGTTATTGATCCGCAATTTTTCCGTACTTTCCCCCGCCGCCAGCCGCAAGGTTTATTTTTCCTTCACGTGCTTTCATAATCAAGTCCGCGATTTTCTCAGGAACGACCTCTTTTAATGCTTCAAAAGGAACCTCGTGTAAAATGGCCATTTCGCTTCCGAAGTGGTTGACGAGTTTTTCCAGCATGCGCGGTCCCAGGCCGGGGATAAATTCGAGCGGCACCTGATGAACATAAGGCGGGCGTCCAGGCGGGCTCGTTTCAGCAGTTTTTAGTTCAAGGATTCGGTCAGCCACTCCTTTAATGATTTTGCTATGACCACACAAATCACAAATTTGGTCATCTTCCTGAAGCGGATTCAGACACTCGGCGCAAACGGTTTTATGGTACTTGCCGAGCAGTGGATCCAGACCGAAGTTAACAATTACTTTACGCCCATCCTCACCCTTTAAGGCCTTATATAGTTCCTTAAAGGTTGGTTCCTCCATCGCCACCACCTGATACTCACGGGCAATTTTTGCCAGAGAATGGGCATCCGAGTTCGTAACAAACGTATAATTGTGCAGTTCGCCTAACTGGTCAGCCATTTGTGTGTCAGAGCTTAAGCCCAGCTCAATACCGTCAATCTTGTTGGGGTCGAGAACCTCTTCGAGAGACTTTTTAACCCCTTTTCCATATAGGCTTTTAAAAGGTGTAAAAACATGAGCCGGAATAAAAATGCCGCCCATTTCTTTGACCTTTTTCTGCAGCTCCATACCGGTGATATAAATCCTTTGCGAGCTGAGCTGGATATTTTTCAAATGGCCCGACAGCCAATTAGAAAAATCCCTCATGACAGCGAGTGTTGGGAAGTAGCAAAGAAGATGAATCGGGCCGTTGCAGTTTTCATCATAAATTTCCAATTCCGAGCCCGGAATGACGGTCAAATCGCCAAATATCAAGCCCCCATCCTCATGCTCGTAAACCTCTCCACTTTGAATTAAGCTCTCCATTTCCAAAATGACTTCCGGAGAATGGCTGTCAATGATTCCGACCATGTTTAGCCCTTTTACATGGCGTGCATGTTCAATAATATTTGTAAATGTAAGAGATTTGGCGCCGGTTATTTTAACAGGCTTGCCCGTCCAGGTGCGGCCAATATGAATATGTAAATCCACATAATAGCGGTTCATTATTTATTCAACGCCTCTTGTAGTTGTAAGTATTGGACTGCGTAAATCGTTTTTGCGTCATAAATCTTTTGTTCTTTCACATATTGAAGGGATTCTTCCAGCGTCAATTCTTCCAAATTGACAAACTCATCCTCATCAAGGGCTGCGGAATCTTCTTTTTTCGTTAAGCCTTTTGCAAGGTAAACATGGACAATTTCATCGGCAAAGCCCGGCGAGGTAAAAAAAGATGTAAGCAACTCAAGGCTTTCGCACACGTAGCCGGTCTCTTCCTCCAATTCCCGGCGGGCGCAAGCATCCGGTTCTTCGCCTTTTTCAAGCTTGCCAGCAGGAATTTCCACGATGGTTCGTTCTAGTGCTTTACGATATTGCTCGACCATGATGATTTTATTTTCAGGGGTGACGGCTAAAATGGCTACCGCCCCTGGATGCTTGATAATTTCCCGCTTGGATGTTTTTCCGTTCGGCAGTTCCACTTCCTGTAAGTGAAGGCTGATGATTTTCCCTGAAAAGATTTCTTCGCTTTTAAGTGTTTTTTCCTCAAGCTTGCTCATTATCGTCAACTCCTGTTCTAGTCCGGTTCATTCACGTCATACATTTTACCATACTTGATTGGGAGGCGTATGGAATGAAGGTGTATGTGCATGAAAAGGGGATTATCCTTGTCGGCAAAGGCTGGGAAGTACTGCAAAAGCTAAAGGAATATCGGAAAGAGTTTGAGAATGTTTCCGACTGGGTGCAAAACGTCAAGCAAAAATAGATCCTGTTGTTTGTAGTCTCCCCCGTTCTTGATTAAAATTATAGAAAGATGAGGGGGGATTTTTTTGAAGAAGCGAAGGTTGGGCAGATCTGACTTGTATGTGACGGAACTTGGACTTGGATGTATGTCAATTGGAACTGATGAAAAAGCGGCTCAAGAAATTATTGAAGCGGCTCTTGAGGAAGGGATCAATTATTTCGATACTGCGGATTTATATGATTTTGGGGTTAACGAAGAAATTGTCGGGAAGACGTTGAAAAGTGTCCGCGAAAAGGTGATTATCGCTACGAAGGTCGGGAACCGCTGGAAGCCGGATCATTCTAGCTGGACGTGGGACCCCTCGAAGGTCTATATCAAAGAAGCGGTGAAAAATAGTTTAAAACGGCTCGGAACAGATTATATTGATCTCTATCAATTACATGGCGGCACGATTGATGACCCGATTGATGAAACAATAGAAGCGTTTGAGGAACTAGTTTCTGAAGGAGTGATCCGCTATTACGGAATTTCCTCAATCCGTCCGAATGTCATCTGTGAATATGTGGAGACATCACATATTGTATCGGTGATGATGCAGTACAGTATCCTTGACCGCCGTCCGGAGGAAGAGGCATTGCCGCTATTGGCTGAACATGGCGTGGGCGTTGTCACACGCGGACCGCTGGCCAAAGGGCTGTTGAGTGACAAGCTGCTAAACAAGGCTTCAGGGAAAGGGTATCTCGATTATAGTTTAGATGAATTGAGTGAGGTTTTGCCTCATTTGAAGGAAAAAGTGGGGGCAGGCCGTTCATTTACAGAGGTTGCGGTGCAGTATAATCTAGCTAATCCTGCGGTCACCTCAGTTGTGGCGGGTGCGAGCCGCGTGGAACAGATTCGAAGCAATGCTGCTGCGGTTAGAAGTCAGCCGTTGACCGATGCGGAGGTTGCGGTGGTTAAAGAGTTGACTAAGGGTAGTGTTTATTTGGAGCATCGGTAATAAATAAGGAGAGCATCCGCTCTCCTTTTATTTAAATTCCTTCCAATTCATGCCGCTCTCATTTAACAGCTCTTCAAAGGATTTGTTCTTTTCTTTCAATCTTCTTTCTTCCCGTTTTCTCTGCTCTTCTTCCTCGCGTTTTCTATCTTCTTCTGCCTTGAGCTGCTCCTGCTGCTCTTTTAACTTTTTTATTAAATCGGGATTTATCATATCTTTAAGCGTTACTGCAGCATCGTCTTTCTTCGGCTGACGTTTAGGTTGTTGTTGTTTTTTCTTCATAGGTTTGATGCTCCTTCAAAAACTACTTTTATTCCATTATACAACCTACTATTTCGAAAATCATATAAAAAGCAGGCTCCCTCTTAGGTCAGCCTGCTTTACTATATTACGCCATTTCCACGACTGTTGCCACTCCTTGGCCGCCGCCAATACACAGTGTTGCAAGTCCTAACTTGGCATCTCTCCGTTTCATCTCATGGATAAGTGTAACCAAAATTCGTGCCCCACTTGCACCAATCGGATGCCCAAGTGCAATCGCACCGCCGTTTACATTCAAGATTTCCTTGTTAAACTGAAGCTCACGGTCTACTGCCAGCGACTGTGCCGCAAAGGCTTCGTTCGCTTCAATCAACTCCAACTGCTCCAAAGAAACGGCCGCCTTTTCCAATGCCTTCTTAACCGCAGGAACCGGTCCGATACCCATGATGCTCGGATCCACTCCAGCGCTGGCATTTGCCTTAATCTTTACAAGCGGCTTCACGCCTAGTTCATCCGCCTTTTTTCTGCTCATTACCACTAAAGCTGCCGCGCCGTCATTAATGCCAGATGCATTTCCCGCTGTTACCGTACCGTCCTTTTTAAACGCAGGACGCAGCCCAGCCAATTTTTCCACAGTGGTACCCTTTTTGGGATATTCATCCACGGCAAATACAACCGGCTCACCTTTTCGCTGCGGAATCACAACCGGAACGATTTCCTCTTTAAACCGTCCTTCTTCTATCGCCTTCACTGCTTTTTCCTGACTCCATGCGGAAAATTCATCCTGCTCTTCTCTTGTAATCGAATATTTTTCTGCTAGGTTTTCCGCTGTGATCCCCATATGATAGTCATTGAATACGCAGGTAAGTCCGTCTGATGTCATCGTGTCCACCAGCTTTTGGTCACCCATTTTAAAGCCTTCGCGGGCATTTTTTAATATGTACGGTGCCTGACTCATATTCTCCATTCCGCCGGCGACCACAATTTCCGCATCTCCTGCCAAAATAGCTTGTGCCGCTAAGTGCACAGCTTTTAAACCTGATCCGCACACTTTGTTAATAGTCATCGAGGAAACAGTTTCTGGGATTCCTGCTTTAAACGCCGCCTGCCTAGCCGGGTTTTGCCCGAGTCCCGCCTGAAGGACATTCCCCATAATCACTTCATCGACCTGCTCCGGTTTCACTCCTGCCTTCTGAAGTGCCTCCTTGATGACAACTCCTCCTAATTCAGGTGCACTTACACTTTTTAATCCACCATTAAAACTGCCAAGCGCGGTTCTGACAGCGCTAACAATTACAACTTCGGTTTGACTCATGTTCTCTCCCCCTTACGGAATTTCTCACCTTATTTTAACACAGAAAATTACCATTTTTGTTAAAATTCTTGCTTTTAAAAAATCGACCCCGTTACAATGAAATTATGACAGGACGAGGGGGAACAAAATGCTGACTTTACCGAAAAAAGCAACCATTATCGAGGTTGGGCCGCGCGACGGCCTGCAAAATGAAAAATTGTTTGTGCCGACAGAAATTAAGAAACAATTTATTGCTGCTTTGAGAAACGCGGGACTTAAAGAAATGGAACTGACCTCCTTTGTATCGCCGAAGTGGGTACCGCAAATGGGCGATGCAGCGGAAATTGTGGCCGACAGCCTTGATGATACAACTAGAAACATTGTCCTCGCCCCAAACCGCCGGGGAATTGACCGGGTCTACTCCACCAATTGTCAAGCCGTCGCTGTGTTTGTCGGCGTTAGCAATACGTTTAATCAAAAAAATATCAACAAATCAACTGTTGACAGCATGACTGAATTAAAACCGATTATTAAAGAGCTTAAGGAAAAAAATTATTTTGTCCGTGCCTGCATTTCAACTGCTTTTTATTGCCCATATGAAGGTAAAATTGAAGAGGAAGAAACATTGAAGCTATGCCGTGAATTTGTCGAGGCCGGTGCCGATGAACTAAGCGTTGCCGATACGATTGGAATGGCCGCGCCGCACGAAGCCTACTCGTTATTTTCAAAAATTAAAGCGGAGTTTAAAGAAACCCTTATTACTGCCCACTTCCATGACACCAGAAAACTTGGGCTGGCTAATATCCTTGCTTCTCTCCAAGCAGGCGTAGACCGCTTTGATACATCTGCCGGCGGGCTGGGCGGATGCCCATTTGCCCCAGGTGCGAGCGGAAATACAGCAACAGAGGATGTTGTCTACATGTTCGAGCGGATGGGAATAGATACAGGAGTTGATCTCCAAAAGCTTGTCGATGCCATTGAAATCGTCCGTCCCCATATCTCCAGGGAAATCACAAGCGGCTATTTCAGTCTTCATAGCCAAACCGTCTCGTGAATAAATGCCCCTGTGTTTAAGCATCTTATAGATGATAAGACCATTGAAGGGAGATTTGTTCATGAGCCAAAAGCGCGATAAAGGAAACAGCATGCAAGGGAAAAACTACGCAGACACTAACGGGGGCGGCAAGCGGATGATTGCTGCAGAAGAAATGGAAAAAGCCCTTCATCCGACAAAGCGCCAAAACGCAGAATCATAATCATGCCTTTCATTCAAAGCCGCCCATTAGATGCCGCGGCTTTTCTTATGTTAAAATATGGATTACCAACCATCTGGAGGTGCCAAGTTTGAAGAAGGCCTTTCGAACCCTGTTTATTTTGTTATTTTTTTGGCTCGCGATTGGTTTGTTTTTTACCAACCGAATCATGTATATGAAGAAGAAGGATGAGGATTTCATTTTAAAGCGGGAAAAGGAGGCGGGCAGGTTCAATCCCGATGAATTTGAGTCCCTGCCTAAACGAGATGTGGATATCCCCTCTCCGTTCGGCTATGCGATTAAAGCCTTGCTAGTGGAACCCCATCAGACCAATCGTTATGTGATCATATCGCACGGTGTAACGGAAAACAAAATGAATTCAGTGAAATACATGAACCTGTTCCTCGAGCGCGGTTTTAATACCCTGATTTACGACCATCGCCGCCACGGGGAATCCGGCGGCAAAACCACGAGCTATGGCCATTACGAAAAATTTGATTTAAAAGCAGTGGTCGACTGGCTGAAACAAGAAAAGGGATCGGACTTGCTACTCGGGATTCACGGAGAATCGATGGGGGCGGCAACAATGCTGCTGTATGCCGGGCTCCTTGAAGATGGGGCCGATTTTTACATTGCAGACTGTCCATTTTCTGACTTTAAAGAGCAGGTTGCCCATCTCATTAAAAGGGATTTTAAAATTTTTCCAGGGCTGCTGCTTCCGATTGGGGATGCTTTCCTGCGCCTGCGCGATAAGTATTCCATCCGCCATGTTTCGCCGATTTCGGCTATCCAAAACATCAAGCATCCAGTTTTATTTATCCATAGCCAGAAGGATGATTATATTCTCCCATCGATGACCCATGATTTATTCGAACACAAACAAGGCCCGAAAATGCTCTATATTGCAGAGGAAGGCGTTCACGCCCAATCCTTTAACGAAAACCCGGATGACTATAAGCGGGTCGTGGATGAATTTTTGGAAAAATACGTCCACTACGCTTACCCAAGCTAAAAACAGACTGTCCATAATGGATCAGTCTGTTTCTTTTAGGACGAGGCTCATTCGTCCGTTCAGGATTTGCTGCGGACTTTTTAACTGAAAGCAATTGCTGGCTGTCGAAAAATCAATTTTCATTTGCTCGTCGAAGAACACCATTTTGTGTTTTTCGATATACACTGGCCTGTCATTCGTTTCAATTTCAACTTCAGTATCGTCTAATTCGCCTGTGAACCACAGAGCGGCAACACCACTGACTGCTCAGCCGCAGCCATCCGTATCGTATTTAAGCTGTAAATAGCCTTCACGTCCCGCTGTCCGCTCATTTATTTTTTTGGCAGCCTCTTCGGTTATGATGATTTCCACGTTTAACACTCTCCTCATTTAGGCATATGATGATTGTAGCATATGTTGGTTTGGGCTGTTTTTATTTTGCTCGCCGCCATTTGGTTGCATTTCCCTATTAAACCAGTTATTCTCAGAGATAATAGAATATTTTTAAAGGAGTGCTTCGGATGTCAAAGGTTACAATTAAAGTTAACGATAATGGGTCACTTAGAATTACAGGCGATGTGGAATTGTTGGATGGCGAGGGGAATGTGTATACAACAAAACCTTCCTTTTCTCTTTGCCGGTGCGGAATGAGTAAAAACAAACCTTTCTGCGATGGTTCGCATAAAGGAAATTTCGAGTCTCAAGTTCGGGTGCCTAAGGAAGAATAAATAAGGTGAAAAAAGAGCGGCTTTCTAGTTGGAGTCGCTCTTTTATATGTCTGTCATTCGAACGTCGGCAATAGTATCGATGGGAATTCGATGTACTTCTTGAAAGCGGTCAATCACATGCAGCCTGTGCGCGATTTCGTTCCAATAATGGATTTTTCCAATGACAATTTCATAATTTCGGTTCCGATAATGGGTAATTGTCACGTACTGGTCAAATTCGATGGCTTCTGCCAAGATTTCGTTCATGAGCTCAAGCTGCTGCTCATCCATTTCTTTCTGCTGTTCATACTGATCTTCCTTCACCCAATCCCTGAGCATTTTCACATGCTCAGGCAGCATCATCGACGTCCATTTAATTCTGCCACGGTCGCGAATCATTTGCCTCGCCTTCTTTCTCTAGTCTTTATTCGCGGATAACGTCTTTTTACTTGCGGATAACCTGACTTTACTTGCGGATAATCCACTTTTACTTGCGCAAACCAGTTATTTTACATCTTATGCCCACCCACAAGCGTGGCCCGATGTTTGGCAGTTCCTCCAGCAGTATAGGAAACAGCACGCAGAAGAGAGCCCGGGCCAAAGCGTCTGCGGACGGAATCAACAACATAGCCCAGCTCACGTCGTTTATAAGCACCTTGGTCAAACAGATCAATCTGAAGCTCGCAGTCGTCCTCAATATTGCTAAGCGCAATGGAAATCTGCCGGACGGTTTTGCCGTTATAGTGCTCGTGAAATAGTTCGAGGCAGACGCGGTAAAGGTCCATCGTCACATTAGTCGGCTGCTGAACGGTTCTCGAGCGGTTAAAGCCGCCGCCAAATTCATCCTGGCTATAGCTGACGCCAAGGCTGACTGTCCGCCCCGCCTTCCGCCTTGTTCTCGCTCGCTTGGCAACCTCCTCGCACATCTCCAAAATGACATGTTTAATTTCCTCTTCGTCTTTATAATCTCGCAGCAGGATTTGGCTTTTTCCAAAGCTGATCTGCCCCTCGATAATCGGCGCGCCCAAATCGGAAAGGTCGACTCCCCAGGCATGATGATAAAGTTGATTGCCCATGATGCCGAATTTCTTCTCTAGCTGTTCTAAGTCATAGCGGGCGAGCTGACCGACTGTGAAAATGCCCATGCCGTTGAGCGTTTTTTCAACCCGCCTGCCGATTCCCCACATTTCCCGAAGCGGCGACACCTTCCAAAGTTTTGTCTGCACATCATCATAGGTCCACTCGGCAACCCCGTATTTCTTAGCCTCTAAATCAAGACAGAGCTTTGCCAGCAGCATATTGGGGCCGATTCCGACCGCGCATGGGAGCTGGAATTCACGCTCAATATCGTCCTTTATTTTTTTGGCAATCGTCTGGGCATCGCCCCACAAATGCAGAGCGCCGTCCACTTTAATAAAGCTTTCATCGACGCTGTAGGTGTGAATGGCTTCCTTTGGAACATAGCGGTTAAACACACGGGAGATTTCTGTTGAAATACGTAAATAGGTGGCCATTTTCGGTTCGACCAGCCGAATCCGCGGATCGTTTGGAATTTCAAATAGCCGTGAGCCCGTCTTGATGCCAAATTCTTTTTTCAATCTTGGGGAAGCGGCAAGCACGACGCTCCCCTGCCGTTTTTTGTCGCCGACAATCGCAATATAACAATCCAGCGGGTCAAGCCCCTCCATGACAGCCGAACAGCTGGCATAAAAGCTCTTCATATCGACACATAAAATTTTATTGTGCGGTAACGTGTTGTAATCAACCATGATTATCCCTCACAGTTTCAAAATTCGAACATTTGTTCTTTAATATTATATCTATTATCTTAAGCGAATATGCGTTCGTATTCAATGGAAATTTTTTAAGGCTTACCAAATATGGCCAAGGTTGCAAAAAAGCATATAATGAAGGTGAGGTGCATGTGAATGGATAAAAAGCTGATTGCGAAAATGATCAAGAATTGTTTTAAACAGTATTATGACGCGGATTCTTCACCGATTGGCGATAAAGAGTTGGAGGAGTTGGTTACTCGGATTCTGCAAACGAAAGACGAAGACCCCACTGCCGATTTATATGAGGTTGTAAATGATATGGTGTATGATTATTTAACTGGCTAAAATAGAAAAAGCCCCTAATAAAATAGAGGCTAAAACTACTTCTTACTCAGCATCTTCTTCCCAATCCGCTCAAACAACCGCGGAAACAGTACATAAACCACGCTGCCCATGTTCATCCAGCGCGGCAGGTTGATTTCCCGCGTTTTCGTCAGCATGCTGTCAACGACTTTCTGGGCCACATACTCCGGCTGGAGCATGAACTTTTGGACGTTTTTTACATAGGTGCCCTGTTCATCGGCGATGTTAAAAAAGTTCGTGGCAATCGGGCCTGGATTCACCGAGGTTACCTGAATGTTGTAGTCATCAAGCTCCATCCTTAATGCATTCGTATAGCCAAGCACCGCATGCTTAGTAGCCGAATAAACACTCGATTTCGGGGTGGCAATTTTTCCGGCCTGAGAAGCGATGTTGATAATATGGCCAAATCGTCTCTCACGCATCCTAGGCAAGACCATGCTCGTGCACGCCATCAGCCCGACAACATTCACCTCAAACATGCCCTTCACTTCATCAATCGATGCCTCATGGGCTTCGCGGAAAATCCCAAAGCCAGCGTTATTGACAATAATGTCAACATGGCCGATAATCGCAAA
The DNA here is from genome assembly GCF_058323225.1 of Neobacillus sp. PVCKKU3. NCBI lineage: Bacteria > Bacillati > Bacillota > Bacilli > Caryophanales > Bacillaceae > Neobacillus > Neobacillus sp. PVCKKU3. The sequence continues at coordinate 9,540 of NZ_JBLVQN010000010.1, read as the reverse complement.
AATATCCCCAAAGACCTCCTCGACTTGGTCCGTATCCGCTACATCCAGCTGAAACACTTCAACCTTGGCAGAATACCTTTTTTCAAGCTCTATCTTAAGCTGCTGGAGCTTATCGATGCTCCTAGCCAATAAAACGAGATTGGCACCGCTCGCGGCACAAAGTTTGGCAATTTCCGCTCCAATTCCACCGGAAGCACCAGTTATGACAATATTTTTATCCTTCAATCTTCCGTTCATCAATAAAACACCTCATCAGGGTCATCCCACCGCCTTAAAGATTGGCGTAATAAAGAACGGGATGAGTATCTTTACTACTAATTTCTCCGATGGATGCCAAATAGTCAAGCTGGGCGACGGTTTCCGATATCGTCAGCATCAATTCACGTTTATAAACACTCGGGAATAGCCGTTTGCAGATTTCAAAAACGGTCAGCTGTTCTTCCTTCAGCCAGCTGTTGACCGTCATCGCCCGTTCATGCTGGCGGATAAGCCGTTTCTCAACAAGCTCCGCTAATTCGTAGACATCTTCGCCGTGCCCGGATTTTACCACTTGAATCGGATACGACAACAATTTTTGCATCGAATGATTATGCTGCAGCTGAGGCTTTGGCCGCTCCTTTTCCCCTGGTGCCGGCGGTTCGAGCAATGGATTTGGGGATATATGGGCGATGATCAAATCGCCGCCAATCAGAACGCCATCCTTTTCCCGATAAAGGGCAATCTGGCTCTGGGCGTGCCCTGGTGTTTCAATGACCTGCCATTCCGACAGGCCCAGCGGTCTCATCCCTTCCACAAGCTGCCCAGTCAACGGACGATTGCATAAGAATTTATGGCCTTCCCTGAAAAAAGATGTCAACGGAAAATACTCATTTGGCAGCCCAAACTCTTCAAACAGTTCTTTGAAAAATGCCTCTTGTTCCTGTAAAAATGTTTCCGCTGGCTGAATCCAGCGCTCATTCAACGGATGACCGTACACATCAAGTTCGTCTGGAAAAAAATCAAGCAGACCGCAATGGTCCGGATGGTGATGGGTAAGGATTACCTGTTCAATATTTTCCGGCTGCAATCCTAATTCAGCCAGCTGCTGAGTAAGGGAGTTCCATGCTTTTTCGGTTTTCGGTCCTACGTCTACTAGGGTCAGCCGTTCCCCTTTTATTAAATATACATTGACATCCCCGACTGGAAATGGGGTCGGCAGTGACATTTTGGCTACGCCGTCTTTCCATTCTGTCATCTAAAAAACTCCTAACGTTATTTTCGAATAAAGAATAATTATGCATGAAGTATGATAGTTATGTATTGTCTTATAATAAAATAAAGTGTACCGATTTTTTTTACCATTGTCATTATTTTTACATAACTTTTTCGAAAAAACAAAAAATTGGCAAATTTACCTCTTGACAGACAAGCCATTTTTCCTGCATAATCACTATTAAAATTTGATTCGTTGACATGCAATGAGTAAGGCCAGTAGATGGAAAACGGCGAAAGAGAGTGAAGTCCGGAGGCTGAAAGACTTCACCGCCCTCTTGAACATCGAACCTACCTTATGAGCATTTAGGCAAACCTAACGTATCCCGGCGTTAACGGTGTTGAGTAAGCCCAACTGCGAAAAATAGCAGCCGGGCAAATGAAGGTGGTACCACGGAAGCTAAGACCTTTCGTCCTTTACGGATGAAGGGTCTTTTTTATTTTATTCACGGTGAAAAGGGGGAATTTTTTCATGAAAAAGATGGCGATTATCGGTGCCGGTTCGATGGCGGAAGCCCTTATTTCAGGAATTCTGGAAAATGGTTTAATGGACCGGAGAAATGTTTGGGTGACCAACAACTCAAACCAAGAAAGATTAAATGACTTGGAGAATCGTTATGGTGTTGTTGGAACGTACGATTTAAATGCTCTTTTTTCAGGGGCGGACATTGTCATGCTGGCGATGAAACCGAAGGATGCAGCGAGTGCAATCGATTATATTCGTGACCATCTGCGTGGTGAAATGCTGATTGTATCTGTTCTTGCAGGTGTTTCGACGGAATCAATTGAAGCGCTCGCCGGAAAGCCACTATCCATTGCAAGGGCAATGCCAAATACATCGGCAGCAGTCGGGAAATCCGCAACGGCGATTGCCGTTAATGCTCGTGTTTCAGAGGAACAGCTAGAAACAGCCCGACAGCTTTTCGGAACCGTCGGATTGGCGGAATTTGTAGAGGAAGTCCAGCTTGATGCGGTAACAGGCCTGTCCGGAAGTGGCCCAGCCTATATTTATTACTTAATTGAAACGATGGAAAAAAGCGCGGTTGAAATCGGCCTGGAAAAAGAAATGGCGAAGCAGCTGATTGTGCAGACGTTAATCGGCGCCGCAGAAATGGTCAAAAACTCTTCCAAATCACCGGAGCAATTACGCCGGGAAGTGACAAGCCCTGGCGGAACTACTGAGGCAGGCATTCGTGTCCTTGAGGAAAATGGCGTGCAGCAAGCGTTCATTTCCTGTATTAAAGCGGCGGCAGCCCAATCTAAAAGAATGGGAGATGCCTTGGGCAGCCAGCTGCAGGTTGGGAAACGTTAGGAAGAGACTTTTTTAAAATTTTGGTAAACTAAGAGTAAGACGCATAACAAAGGATTGTGGAAATGGAAAACATACTTATTCTATTGTTTTCATTAGGCCTCTTCGTTTGGCTTGTTTTTCTCTTAGATGCCATAATCGGCTTAAGAAAATTAGATTCGTTAGAAGATGAGGAGCCTCTTGATTGCGGGCCATTATTATCGGTCGTTGTCGCGGCTCGGAATGAAGAGGAACATATTAAAGCAAGTATTTTAAGCCAGCTTGATCAGACCTATAATAATGTCGAGTGGATCCTGGTGAATGATCGCTCCACTGATGAAACTGGAAAATCAATGGAGCAATTGGCACACCAGGATTCAAGAATAAAGGTCATCCATGTTCACGACCTTCCCGATGGCTGGCTTGGCAAAAACCACGCCTTATTTACTGGTGCGCAAATTGCACAAGGTAAATGGCTGTTGTTCACCGATGCTGATATCAAATACGAAAAAGAAGCATTCGCCAAGGCGCTCCATTATGCAGAAAAGCACCAGCTTGACCATTTAACCGCCGCACCAAATTTATCCGCAAAAAGCTTCTGGCTGAAAACCTTCGTCGCCTTTTTCTTGTTTGGGTTTTCCTATTTTAAACGCCCGTGGCTCGCGAATAATCCAAAATCGAAAACCGGAACAGGCATTGGCGCCTTTAACCTAATTTGCAAAGAAGCTTACGAAACATTTGGCACGCATGAACGGATCAAGATGCGGCCCGACGATGACCTGCAGCTGGGAATGCTTTTAAAAAAGGAAGGGTATCGGCAGAGAATTGTAACGGCACTCCAACTAATCGAAGTGGAGTGGTACGGCAGCCTTCACGAAGCTTTCGTTGGTCTCGAAAAAAACACCTTCGCCGGATTAAACTATCGAATCAGTATGGTGTTTTTTGCTATTTTCGGAGTATTCACCACTAATGTTCTCCCTTTTATTACGATTTTTTCCGGAAATAAAACCATTGCCCTGCTTAGTTTAGGAAATATTCTCCTAAGCGGCATTCATTACTTCATGATTATCAGAAGAATGACGGTATTCTCCCCTGCCTTGTTTCTCGTTTTGCCCCTTACCGCCTTATTGTTTATTTATTCCATCATCCGGGCAAGCTGGCTGACCTTCAAACGAGGCGGGATTGTTTGGAGGGGAACGACTTATCCGTTAAGCAAGCTGAGGGATCATGAGTAAGCAGGATTTTTCATGAAATAACCAGTATTTGCTATACTAATAGTGGCTTATTTTTGAAAATTAGGAGGTTCGCAAATGGCAGCAAAATTATTTTCTCCTTACACTGTTAAGGGGGTTACCTTTAAAAATCGGATTGTCATGGCACCGATGTGCATGTACTCCAGCCATAATGAAGATGGCCATCTGCAAAACTGGCATCGCACCCACTATACATCAAGAGCCGTCGGGCAGGTCGGCCTCATCATTGTCGAGGCAACGGCAGTCAGCCCGGAGGGGCGGATTTCGCCGCAGGATTTGGGGATCTGGAGTGATGAGCATATCGCAGGCTTCCAGGAGCTTGCCGGGCTTGTTAAAGAACATGGCACCAAAATTGGCATCCAGCTTGCCCATGCCGGCAGAAAAGCTGTTTTAGAAGGCGAAATATTAGCCCCTTCTGCTATCGCTTTTAACGAAAAATCAAAAACGCCGAAGGAAATGACGAAGGACGATATCGCAGCAACTATTGAAGCCTTTAAAAAAGGAGCAGAACGGGTTAAAAAAGCAGGGTTTGATGTGATTGAAATTCACGGAGCCCATGGCTATTTGATTAATGAATTCTTATCCCCGCTTTCCAATAAACGGACGGACGAATATGGCGGATCTGCCGAAAATCGCTACCGTTTCCTGCGTGAGGTAATTGATGCTGTTAAAACAGTTTGGGACGGACCGCTGTTTGTCCGCGTTTCTGCCCACGATTACCATGAGGATGGGTTAACCCCCGAAGATTATATAACCTTTGGCAATTGGATGAAAGAGCAGGGTGTGGATTTAATTGACGTCAGTTCAGGTGCGGTTGTCCCTGCGCGGATTGATGTCTATCCAGGCTACCAAGTGAAATATTCCGAAACGATTAAATATGGAGCAGATATTCCAACAGGAGCAGTTGGATTGATCACATCACCTCTGCACGCCGAAGAAATTTTGCAAAACGAACGGGCTGACCTGATCTTTTTAGCCCGCGAATTGCTGCGTGATCCATACTGGCCTAGAAAAGCAGCAAAAGAGCTCGGAGTTTCTATCGACGGTCCAAAGCAGTATGAACGCGGCTGGGTTTAAGCAGAAAAGCACTTACCGATTATGGTAAGTGCTTTTCACCTTTTAATGGAATGTTAATTTCCTTAAAGTCCTCGGCAATATCCGTATTTGGAAAGATTTCTGCTGCCTCTTTGACTAATTCCCGCCACGCATGCCGGTCATAACGCGAACTGATATGCGTCAGGCAAAGCTGCTTTGCTTCCGCTTGTTTCGCCACTTCGGCTGCCTGATGGGTCGTCGAATGGAAGTAGTCAAATGCCAGCTGGTCTTCCCCTTTGGCAAACGTTGCTTCATGAACTAACAGGTCTGCCCCTTTAGCCAAGAAAATCGCGTTTTCGCAGAATCTTGTGTCACCAAGAATCGTCACAACCCGGCCCTTCTGGGCAGGTCCGAGAAACTCGTTAGGTTCAATCACCCGCCCGTCTTCAAGCGTAACGGTTTCCCCATCTTTAATTTTTTTAAAAATTGGTCCTGGCTGTACGCCTGCTTCCTTCAATTTATCTGCCAGCAAGGTTCCCGGTCTGTCTTTTTCAGCCACCCGATATCCGTAAGACATAATTCCATGGTCGAGCAGGCGGGCTTCCACCGAAAATTGCTCATCTTCAAAAACAATTCCTTCTTCAATTTCGACCACTTTCAACGGGTACTTTAAATAGGTTTGACTGATAGAAAGACTTATTTGAAGGAAGTCCCGAATCCCTTTCGGTCCGTAAACTGTAACCTCTGTTTCCCCGCCCTGGAAAGATCGGCTCGATAACAGTCCGGGCAATCCATAAATATGATCGCCGTGCAAATGGGTAACGAATATTTTTTCAATTCGCCGCGGTTTGATGGATGTATGTAAGATTTGGTGCTGGGTTGCTTCGCCGGCATCGAACAACCAAACAGAACCGCGCTCCTCCAAGAGCTTGAGGGCAATTGATGTCACATTGCGAAGCTTGGCCGGCATGCCTGCCCCTGTTCCTAAGAAAAAGACATCCACAGTAAAAACTCCTCTCTCTTCCGTACCTGTTTTATTATCGTAACTATATCATAAAGTGTAAACCAATGCTTATTTGTTTCCTCCAAAAATGATACATGCTATTTTAGATATTAGCGAAATCTAAGATTATATAAAAGCTATTATCGCTAGGAAAGAGGTTAATACATAATGGATCAAAATCTGTCATCATTAATCATGATTTTTGGAGCAACCGGGGATTTATCCAAACGAAAGCTGTTTCCATCCCTTTATCGATTATATGAACGCGGCCGTTTAGACAAATTTGCCGTGATTGGAATTGCCAGAACCCAGCAGCCGCATGAAAAATTCAAGCAGTCCGTAAAGGATTCTGTCATTGCTGCATTAGGAGAGAAGCCAAACCTCGATGAGTTTGTATCCCATTTCTACTATCAAAGTCACGATGTTGCGGATTCCAATTCCTATGCCGCTTTAAAAAATCTGGCGGATGAAATAGACGGTCACTACGGCCTTGAAGGCAACCGCATTTTCTATTTGGCCATGGCGCCTGAGTTCTTCGGACCGATTGCGCTTCATTTAAATTCAGACGGCCTTACCGATGTAAAAGGTTACAAACGGCTTGTCATTGAAAAACCATTTGGACATGACCTTGAATCTGCTAAGGAATTAAACAAGCAAATCAGAACCGCTTTCTCGGAAGAGGAAATTTACCGGATTGACCATTATTTAGGAAAAGAAATGGTCCGCAATATTGAAGTGATCCGCTTCGCTAATGCGATTTTTGAACCGCTTTGGAATAACCGCTATATTTCCAATATTCAAGTGACCTCCAGCGAAACGCTGGGCGTCGAAGAACGGGGCCGTTATTATGAATCAAGTGGCGCCTTACGAGATATGCTGCAAAACCATATGATGCAAATGGTGGCATTGCTTGCAATGGAGCCGCCAATCAAACTGACGACAGATGAAGTTCGCTCTGAAAAGGTTCGTGTCTTCCGGTCACTTCGGTCCATTGAGGGTGAGCAGATAAAGGATTACTTTGTCCGCGGCCAATATGGCGAGGGTACAATTGGTGATAAGCAGGTTCCAAGGTACCGTGATGAGCCAAATGTAGATAAAGAATCTAATACTGAAACCTTTGTCGCCGGGAAAATTATGATTGATAATTTCCGCTGGGCCGGTGTTCCTTTTTACATTCGAACCGGAAAAAGAATGACCGCCAAAACAACCAAAATTGTCGTTCAATTTAAAGACATCCCGATGAATTTGTATTATCAGACGGAAAAAATGCTCAATCCAAACCTATTGGTAATTCATATTCAGCCGGAAGAAGGAATCACCCTGCATCTGAATGCCAAAAAAGCTGGCGGCCATTTAGATGCCCAAGAGGTAAAATTGAGCTTTGCCAATACCGGTATTCATGCGATGAACACGCCGGAAGGCTACGAAAAGCTGCTCTACGATTGCATGCGCGGTGATGCCACTAACTTCACCCATTGGGACGAAGTTGCCTACTCGTGGGCGTTCGTAGATAAAATCTCGAAGGTTTGGGAAAGTGAGAAGGCTGCCTATCCAAATTACGAGGCAGGCTCTATGGGGCCGAAAGAGGCAGATGAGCTGCTGGAGAAGGATGGCTTTTTCTGGTGGCCGGTGAACGAAATGTATGTTGATATTTGTAAACAATAAAAATAAAAGCTCCACTGGGCCTTCCTGTTTAGGACTAAGTGGAGCTTTCTTTATGATTCTGTAAAAAATCTTTATTAAAGCTAGTCGCAGTACCTTTGTTTTGGTCAGGTTCTATATGGTGGGAGCCCGCCGTTTCAATGATATTTTTTCCATATTTGTCACGAAGACTGGAAAGTGTTTTAAGAAGCGGCTCCTTTTTAGCATCTTTTTCATAAGAAAATAAATCTAGCTGCTTATAAGCGTTATCATGTTCCACCAAGTCGGTTCCGGTGATACCTAGTAATCTTATGGGGTCCCCGTTCCAATGCTTAAGAAGAAGCTGTTTGGCCAATGACGCCAGTTCTTCTTTTTGCCCGATAGGATTAGCTAACTTCTTACTTCTTGTAATGGTCTTTCGGTCTTTGTAACGAATCGTAATTCCGATAGTAGTTGCCAGGACATTTTTTCGTTTCAGCCTGACGGATACGGTCTCAGCGAGCGAATCCAAGACTTGATAAAGCTCCTGCTGGTTGCTGACGTCTCGTGGCAAGGTGGTGGAATTGCCGATGCTTTTAAATTCATCAATCGATTCGGGGTCGACAGGCCGGTGGTCATTTCCATTGGCCCGCTCTTTTAAACGAATACCATTGATGCCAAGCAGTGTTTTTAGCTGAATATCATTGGCTTTTGCCAGTTCACCAATGGTATGAATGCCGATGTTTTTTAGTTTTTCGGCCGTCTTTTTACCCACACCGTGCATTTCGTTTGTATTTAAAGGCCAGAGTTTGGCGGGGATATCACGTTTGCGAAGAATCGTGATTCCCATTGGTTTTTTCATATCTGAAGCCGTTTTGGCTAAAAATTTATTAGGGGCAATCCCGATGCTGCAGGGTAAATCGAGCTGCTCAAGGATTCTTTTTTGAATGGTTTGGGCGATTTCGATAGGACTGCCGAACTCAAAGCTTTCGGTAATATCCATATAGCCCTCGTCAATGGATACGGGCTCAACTAGGTCTGTGTACTGTCTGAGGATAGCAAACATGCCCATCGAGGCCGCCCGGTAACGGTCAAAATTGGGTGATTTGACAATCAGCTGCGGGCAAAGCTTTCTCGCTTCCCAAAGGGGCATCGTTGTTTTCACGCCAAATTTTCTTGCTTCATAGCTGCAGGTGACAATAATCCCTCTGCGCTCCTCAACGTTTCCAGCGATGGCAAGCGGCTTTCCTTTGAGGGAAGGGTCGTACGCCATCTCTACCGAGGCATAAAAGCTATTCATATCCACATGTAAAATGACCCGCCCGTTTTTTGGGTACATTTCCTTCATGAGAGGCACATCCCTTTTTGAATAATAGTTCTCGTATCCCTTTATTATACACCACTGAGCTGACTGCTTGGGAATGGATGACTTTTATCAAATTTTACCGTAATTTTTTCTGGCGGCCCCTTTTGGGCAATATAGGTTGCACTATTTTTTCCACCGGTTCCGCTTGCAAATCCTCTTCGGGCAATATAAGGACCTTATTTTTACCGCTGGTCCTCCTCTCACTTCTCTTCGGGAAATATAGGACCGATATTTTTACCGCTGACCCATTTCCAACCCCTCTTCGGGTAATATAGGGCCGATATTTTTACCGCTGACCCATTTCCAACCCCTCTTCGGGTAATATAGGGCCGATATTTTTACCGCTGACCCATTTCCAACCCCTCTTCGGGTAATATAGGGCCACTATTTTTACCGCTGATCCATTTCCCACTCCTCTTCGGGCAATATAGGGCCGATATTTTTACCGCTGATCCATTTCCCACTCCTCTTCGGGCAATATAAGAACACTATTTTTACCGCTGGCCCATTTCCAACTTCTCCTCGGGCAATATAAGGACCCTATTTTTACCGTTGTGGTCTTCTGTCAAGAAAGTGGACACTAAAATTTGAGACTTTTTAAAACAAAACCACTACCGCACTTCATTTGGTCCGGTATTAGAAATGATTAGTCGAAAAGCATAACTAATCATTTCTAACACCAAATGGCTAAATTATGAGACATACACGACTTCCTTTTCCAGGT